>DAOVIK010000148.1 GCA_030673735.1 Anaerolineae bacterium | reverse complement strand
TGTTCTTCGTGGAAACATTAATCGAGGACATGCTTATGTCCTCGTTTGCGATCAATGTTGACACGTCGCGCATCAATCCATCGCGATCATAGGCCCGTATGCGGACCGAAACCGGATAAGTTCTCACAGGCTGGCCCCAAGAAACCTCAACAAGCCTTTCCTTATCCTTATCGGCCACGCGCAGGACATTCGAACAATCCTGTCTGTGTATGGTTGCGCCTCGCCCTCGTGTCACATATCCGATGATCGGATCTCCCGGAGCGGGTTTGCAGCAGCGTCCAAGTTGGGTAAGCAGTCCCGATAATCCAACGACACTGACCTCATCCGTCGTCACCAACTCGCCTGCGACATCCGGAGCTGCCCCGTCCAATTGAGCAAGCTCAGGCTCCTCGTCCTCCACCAAGCGCGATACGATCCTGCCCAAATGCATATCGCCGCAACCAATCGCTGCGAACATGTCGTCAACCTTGGAGTATCCGATGTCTCGGGAGATTTGCTCGTAGGTGACTCCCTCAATCCCTAGACGCTGCAACTCACGCTCGAGGAGCGCCCGGCCGTGCGTAACGTTTTGCTCGCGGTCTTGGCGTTTGAACCACTGGCGAATCTTGCTCCGGGCCCGCTGCGACTTGACCATTCCCAGATTGGGATTGAGCCAATCACGACTTGGCCCACCACGCTTAGAAGTTAGTATGAAGACGTTGTCGCCGGTTTGAAGGGCATGATCGAGCTTCACCAGTTTCCCATTAACCTGAGCCCCACGGCAGCGATTTCCGACTTCGGTGTGAATGTGATAGGCAAAATCGATGGGTGTTGAAGCGGCCGGCAGATCGATGATGTCCCCTCGCGGAGTGAACACGTAAACACGATCATCGAAGACGTCAGATTTCATGGCATCGACAAAATCCGAAGCATCATCGACGTCTTGGCGCCAATCCATCAGTTTGCGAAGCCATATGATCCGCCGTTCATAGGCGTCATCTCGCTTGGCTCCTTCCTTATAGCGCCAGTGGGCGGCGATGCCGTATTCGGCATTCTCGTGCATCTCGGGCGTGCGGATCTGGGCTTCAAGGGCTTTGCCGTCATCAAACACGACGGCGGTATGAAGTGATTGGTAGAAGTTGTCCTTGGGAGTGGCGATATAGTCGTCAAATGTGCCCGGAACAGGATTCCACTTGTTGTGTATAACGCCTAGCGCCAGATAGCAGTCACCTTCCGTCTCCACGATGATTCGCACACCACGCAGGTCATATACCTGTTCGAAAGCGACACCCTTGCGCTCCATCTTGCGATAGATCGAAAACAAATGCTTCGGCCGCACATCCACCTCTGCCGTGATTCCTGCTTGGCGCAAGACGGTCTCCACCTTCGATCGGATATCCTTCAGTTCCGTCTCTCGATCGCCGCGCCGCTCTTGGATGTATTCCGCTATCTCAACATACTTCTCGGGGTGGGCATATCGGAAGCTCAGATCCTCGAGTTCCCACTTTAGCTGCCAGATTCCCAACCTGCTGGCGAGAGGAGCGAAGATCTCCAGTGTTTCCTCGGCTATGCGCGTACGCTTGTCTTCTGACAGATGCGAGAGCGTACGCATGTTATGCAGGCGGTCAATCAGCTTGATTAAAACCACGCGCACGTCATCTCCCATGGCAAGGAACGTCTTACGCAGCGTTTCCTTGGCAAGCTCCGCTCGGCTCCCCTTTGCATCTTTGGACTTCTTATCGATCCTGCTAACACGCGGCAACTGCGTCAGCTTGGTGACGCCATCAACTAGCGCGGCTACCTCCTCACCGAAATCCCGCTTGATCTCGGAAAGGGTGACGGAGGTATCTTCAACCGTATCGTGCAGGATAGCGGCTACGATGGCCGTTGGATCGGCCCCCATCTCATTTAGGATCGATGCCACAGCAAGGCAATGCTGGATATACGGCTCACCCGACGCACGCTTCTGCCCCTTGTGCGCACGTTTGGCCGTGCGATAGGCGCGCTCGATCAGCTCCCGATCAGCAGGACTGAATGCAACTGGCAAGGCCTTGAGCAACCCTTTTGCGTCCATCAAGTCACCTACGTTCAGTATATTCCTTGCTCGTCCAGTCATCAAGTGGTTCAGGGATCATATATCATCAGGAAGATCATTAGCCCGTCCACGATGGGTTGGACCCCAAGGTATGTATGAAGCACAAAACGGGACGAGCCTCCATCTGCTCGTCCCATTCCAAGCTGCAAATCTTGCCGCAGACAGCTTCGGATTTCTCAGATCAGCGGCGATCACTCCACTACTTGTCTCGCCAGCTCACTGGGGTGAGGTATGTAATCCGGCCAATCCTCGTCCACTTCTAACTCGCCTTCAGTCATCAAATCTGCAAGCAAGTCATCAAACGCATCCTGCAATCGCTGCCCAAAATCAAAATCGCTCAAGATTCGAACTTCATGCCCCAGAATCTGGATCGCATGCCATCCAGATTCGGTTTCGAGCGGACCTGCAGCATCATCAATTTCAGTGGCAAAGGCAACAATGGCGAAAGCGTCCCCGTAGTCGGCGGCGAGATCCTGGCTAGCGAGCCAACCCAAATCGCCGCCGTCATTCTTGGTGAGGTCATCAAGTGAAAGCTCAGCAGCCAGATCTTCCCAAGTCTCGCCGTCAGCAAACCGCTGCAGAACACCTCTGGCTTCATCAGCATCTTCCACCAGAATGTGCCGCAGCCAAACCTGATCCTCTTCTCTGGCCAGATCCTGCTCAACTTCGGCCATGAGCCTTTCTCGATAGAGCTCACCTTCGGTCACGGCCAGATAGTCGTCCTCAAGTATGCCGATCTCCGTTAGGAACTCCATTTGCACGCCGTAGGTGGCCAAGAAGGCATCTTCGGTGAATGGAGTTGGTGTTGGGATCGGGGTTGGGCTGGAGGTCGGAGCCGCATCACTACTCGGGGTAGCTGATGCCTGCGCCAGGGCCTCGGTGGGAGTAGGCCACGGGGTCGATGTGGCCCGTGCTGTCGGATCGGCAGTGGGAGAAGGTTCGGCCGTGGGAGAAGGCCGGGGCGTTGGAGAGGGCTGTGGGGTAGGAGTGCCCTCGGCATAATAGTTGAAGTCCTTCACAGCCACAGCATCGTCGACCTCCTCACGGGTCACGAAGATGCCACGGGAGTTCGCTTCCTGGCGTATCAGGATCTCATTGATCATCCCCTCGAGAGCTCGCTGTCCTTGAAGCCCTGGATTATCAAGCTCGGACGTCAATTGATCGATGCGCTGCTGGTAAAAAGCACTGATGCTTGGCTCATCTGCATAGATCTGCAAGATATTCTGTGCGTACTGATACTCGTTGATCATGCTCAGCTGGATGAGCCGCACCCGAGCCTTGAATTCCCGTACGGTCACTACCTCGCCGTTGATCGTGGCTATGGGCTGCCTTTCCTCCATGATGGGGACGCCGAAGAACGCAAAAGCCAGCAAGCCGAAGACCGCAACACCAATAACGATCGCTCCTCCTAGAATCCAGCGAGAGCGAATGCGATCCCGTTGTGCCCTGGCTAGATGCTTGCGCGTCATTCGGGGAGTGCCACGCCCACGGCTCATGCCTATGTTCTCCTATCCATCTTTCATGCGAACGCCGGGCGCGGAGCTTGATCTCCCCACGCCCGGTCATATTCCAGTGTGCTATCAGCGCCAGCGTTCAGCGGTAAAGGGAAGCAGGGCCATATGGCGGGCCTTCTTTATGGCGCGCGCCAACAAGCGCTGATGCTTCGAACAGGTTCCCGTCTCTCGCCTGGGTCGGATCTTCTTCTGCTCATTTACAAAGCGCTTCATCAGATCCACCTGCTTATAATCAAAAGATATCGTCTTGTCGGCGCAGAATTTGCAAACTCTGGGTCGCCGTGTATAACGGCGTCTCTGCTGACGCCTCGGCCTTCGTTCTGTTGGACGCTGTTGTTGCCCTGCTGGTTGTCCTGCTGGTTGTCCTGCTGGTTGCCCTGCTGGTTGCCCTGCTGGTTGTCCTGCTGGTTGCCCTGCTGGTTGTCCTGCTGGTTGCCCCGCTGGTTGTCCTGCTGGTTGCTCTGCTGGTTGCTCTGCTTCCTGCGCCACATTACTGGTTTCTTCAGCCATTTTCAGGCTCCTTCATCAAGGTCTACACTCGGATTCTGCGGTCCACATCGTCGCGGGTAGGCATCTTCCCGTTAAGGTCCTGCTGAGAAGTTGGATCACTTATTCTCTCGCAGCTGACCCAGGATGATCATCATCGTGCGTGATCCCCTGCCAAACCCGCATTCCACCCAGGCACAGATCATCGCTCGGGTAATTCGCCTAATAGGCTACAAGGTCGTTATCATATAACGCAGTATCTGCTCGTTCAAACGCAAATCCTGCTCGATTACTGTGCCGGCGTTGGGCGGCATTTCGATCTCAACGAACATGTAGAAGCCATCGTTTCGCTTCTTGATGGGGTAGGCCAAGCGGCGCTTCCCCCAGTTGTCTACATTGACAGCCTCTCCTCCTGCGCCCTTGATCCAGCCTTTGACTTTCTCCTCTAGTGCCTCAAGGCCTTCGGAATCCAATTCAGGGTCGGCAATGTAAGCCAATTCGTATTTGCGCATGCAGGAAACTCCTTTCCACGGGATTGCCCCCAACTCTAGCCTGGCGGCATGTTTGGGAGCGGAAAGCTCACCCCATAGCGGGTGATGGATTTCGCAGAGTGTAACACGAAGCATGCCTTTTGACAACGTTACTGGCCCATGTGGAGCTTTAAAGGTATAATCCCCCAAGCGTGGGTGTTTTGCGGCGCCGACAGGCGAGCATATCATCAGGTGGCGATCTTAGGAGCTCGTGCGGGCGCATCCCAGCGCGGGGAGGCCAGGTCAGTCAACGCCTGGCCCGATTGCTGTAATCATATCTTGGCAGGTATTTGCCGGAGGTTTCATGGGGTCAACACGCATCGTTTTTGGCACGGACGGTTGGCGCGGTCGAATTGCTGACGATTACACGTTCGACGCCGTTCGGCGATGCTCCCAAGGCTTTTCGACCTATATCAAAGCCCAGGAAGGCGCTCACAGCCCCGTGGTAGTAGGCTTTGACAGGCGCTTTGCTTCCGAGGATTTTGCAATTGCGGCAGCCGAAGTGCTCGCCGGCAATGGCATCAAGGCTTTGATCACTAACAAGGCCACGCCTACTCCCGTGATCTCCTATGCGGTCGTCTCCAACAAAGGCGCGGCAGCAATCAATATCACAGCCTCACACAATCCTCCCGGCGATAACGGTTTTAAGGTCCGCGAC
>DAOVIK010000309.1 GCA_030673735.1 Anaerolineae bacterium | reverse complement strand
TGGAGGAGATTGTGCGCGTGCTGCGCCCTCCCGATCCCAAATCCGGGCAAGCTGGGGGACGCATGGTGATTTTCACCCCCAACCGCGGGTACCCATTCGAGACGCACGGCATCTTCTGGAGAGAGCGCTACCGGCAGGGCAACATCCCCCTC
Organism: Anaerolineae bacterium; assembly: GCA_030673735.1. GTDB lineage: Bacteria > Chloroflexota > Anaerolineae > Anaerolineales > E44-bin32 > W1033. The sequence continues at coordinate 2,630 of DAOVIK010000309.1, read as the reverse complement.
ATCAACTACCTGCCCCGCCGCTGGCGTGATCGTCTCGCGCCTCACGTTCGTGTCTACAGCCGGCGTGACATGCAGCGGCTCTTCAGGGGATTGCCCCTGCGCGTTGTAGAACGTACAGTGATCTTCGGCGCCTACGATAACATCATCGCCCGCTGGCCTCGCCTGGGCAAAGCCTTGCGATGGCTGCTGCAATCCCTGGAGAAAACGCCGCTCCGCACGCTGGGCCTTTCACACTTCTGGGTAGCCGAGCGAATCGAAAGCGCCAGTTCCTTAGAACGCCCCGGAACCGACGCCGTGTAGCTGCTACGCTCAATCCTGCAACGGAACCTCGTTTTCCCTCGCTACAGGAACCTGCCAAATCCTGCGATCACGTAGCCGAAGAAGAGCAGCATGCCCGTGGTTAGATGTGTGAAGATTGTGCCCGCGTTGGCCGGGATCAGGCGATAGGGAAGCGAATGGTATCGGCGCAACAGGTTGTACGCCTTCCACGCCGCTGGCATTGTGAACAAAGCGAGTAATGCGGGAATCGATAACACCCGGAATACGACGCCGGCGACGATCGTCAGATAAGCCATGCCGACCAACATCCCATATCCAATAACTGCCGCCTGGATCGGCAGGCGTGCAACCAGCGTGCGTTTTCCCGCCCCATCATCCCAGCGACGATCGGGAAATTCATTGATGTACAGCACCGCCGCGATCAGCAGGCCCACAGGAACCGATGCAAGCATCGCCTCGTTGCTCCAGCGCATGGCTTGCACCCAGTAGGAGCCCATCACGATCACCGGACCGAATGCCAGGCCAATGGCGAACTCGCCCACGCCGCGATGCACCAAGCGGATCGGCGGAGAGGTATATATCCAGCCCAGCGCGAAACCCACGATACCAAACACTAGCACCTGCCAACCGCGCAGAGCCACTAACACAAATCCCATCAGCGCGCCCAAGGCATAGAACAACAAGGCCAGATTACGAACGCTCTTTGGCTCGAGAAGGCCGCGCTGGATCAAGCGCGAGCCGCCTGAGAACGGCGTCGGCGAGAGATTGGCTTCATCCACTCCGCTGGTGTGGTCGAAGTAGTCGTTGATCACGTTGGCCCCGATATGGAAGAACGCCGCGCCGAAGAAAGCCAGCAGGAACAGCGGCGCGGTCAGGAAGCCATCCTTCCAAGCAACCGCCGTGCCTACAAACACGGGCACCACCGACGCCGTCAGAAACGGCAATCGTGTGGCGTTGACGAACAAGGCCCAGCGGGAGGGCTTGGGCGATTCGGCGCGCACTCGCCACGTGACATGGTACTCGTCCCCGCGTCTCGTTACCTCCGCATCGGCTCCCACGATGTCGCAGAATCCGCGCAGCAAGCCGACCTTGAAATCTTCCAACAGACCGTTATCCAGCCTAAGCACAAAATGGTCTGGCGCCGACTCGACGATCTTACTCGCCGTGGGATCGTTGAGGAAGTATGGGTGCACCTCCGTGCAGAAGATCTCTATCATCTTGTCCGGACGGCCCTGCAGCTGCTGGACGAGATTGCCAGACATGCTCGCCCAACCATCCACTGAGGCGGCGGAGATCTCTTCGATCAGCGCGCCATCTCCCGTTCCAAGCCTGCCGTCGATTAATGACACGGCTTCATTGAATGGGGCTATCGGGCAATTCTCATCGGGGTCCATCTCGATAAACGGTGGTGCTCCCACCGCCCGCTCGAGCTCTTCCCAACCATCGGCTCCCAACCTGACTCGGTAGATCCCGAATAACATGTGCCACGAAGAAGCCTTAACAGTCTGCTCTTCCACAGACTTGCTTGCTGGCATTTCAAATCCTCTGCTTCGATCTGGCGTGGATTGTAACTTAATGCGGGGTATGCATTGCTCGGATTTCGCCAACTTCCTGGACGTCCACCGGCACGGTGTCTATCTCGCTGGGGATCACTTCGTTCTCATCAAGCTTCGATGCCGGCACCTTGCGGCGCACAAAGACGACAAGCCCCACCTGACCGGTCGGCGTTCCCTCCCGCATGCACAATCCTACTCCGACGCCGACGACATTGGATTTGCTCAGCAACTCTTCTTGGTGCGCACGCTTGACGGCTTGGGCCTTCTCCAAATCCGCTTCGAAGCTACTACGGGTTGGATCTTCCTCACTCACAGGACCACATCCAACTCGCGCAAGACGGGCTGGATGGGATTGAAAACCGTTGCCTGTTGCGATCCGGCGAACAGCAATCCGACCGCCAGCAATCCGTCGCCAAGCACGAGCAGGGCGCCTGAATCTCCCGGCTGCGACATGGGCCCGGTAATGATCTGACCATCGAAATCCGCCGTAAGGTTGTCATAATTGACCTTCACAAAGGCGTCGAGCACGCGGATTTCCCCCATTGAGTAGCCGCTCGAACGGCCTGACTTTCTCACGCCCAATCCGAGCTGCGGCGGGGTGATGCCACCCACAACGCCGATATCGATAATCTCATCCAGAACCATGCTGTCGTCCAAAGGTCGGGCAAGGGCGGCGTCTACCTGGTTCACAGCTTGCGGATCGCTGCGATAAGCTCGAAGACGGTGACCAGAACCTACAATCCTGGCAGATACGTTAGCCAGTCCCTCCGCAAGCCGCGCAAGGCTGCACGTAGG
>DAOVIK010000234.1 GCA_030673735.1 Anaerolineae bacterium | reverse complement strand
TCGAGCGGATCAATTCCTGAATGATGATCGTCTTGCCAACACCCGCGCCGCCGAAGATGCCCGTCTTACCGCCCTTGGTGAAGGGAGCAATCAGATCGATGACCTTAATTCCGGTCTCAAACACCTCGACGCGCGTGGACTGGTCTTCGAATGCCGGAGCCAGGCGATGGATGGGGTACATCTCACTGATCTCAACCTCGCCCAGCTTATCGATGGGCTGGCCCAGAACGTTGAACACCCGGCCCAAGGTGGCTTCGCCTACCGGCACCTTGATCGGTTCGCCGGTGCTGCTGGCCAGCGTACCGCGCTTGACGCCGTCAGTAGAATCCATGGCCACCGTGCGCACAAGTTGGTCTCCCAGATGTCTCTGTACTTCCAAGACAAGAGGCTCTTGTCCCTCGCGGGGGATTTCAACCGAATCGAAGACCTCCGGAAGCTCTCCGGGAGGAAACTCGCAATCCACCACAGCTCCCTGAACTTCCACCACACGACCACTCGATCCGATCGTCATGCTTGCCTCCGAGTAAATTCTACCCCTTGCCTATGGCTTCCGCACCGCCGACGATGTCGAGCATTTCGCTCGTGATCGCCTGCTGGCGAGCCTTGTTATATTCCAGCCGCAGCGCGCCAACCAGTTCAATGGCATTGTCGGTTGCGTTGCGCATCGCTACCATCCGTGCTGCATGCTCGCTGGCCTGCGACTCGAGGATGGCTTGAAACACCTGCAACTCGGCAAGCCGGGGGATGATGAGGTCGATCAGAGCTTCTGCGCTCGGTTCATAGATGTAAGCTCCCGCCGCACCACCGCGCTCATCCGCGCTCTCACGCGCCCAATCGCCGCGGCCGATGGGGATCTGCTCACCCTCCAACTCGAGCGGAAGCAGCAGCTTCATCGATGGATCCTGACGCAAGAAGTTGACAAAATCGGTGTAGACCAGAAACACCTGATCGGCGCGCCCCTCCAGGAACTCCTCGATTGCCAATCGCCCGATCGCCGAGACGTCGGCAAACGTCGGATCCGCCGGCAGGTCGCTGAATTCGGCGACTATCTTCTCACCTCTGCGCAGCAGCATATCTCGCCCTTTGCGTCCAACCACGGCGTACGCCACCGGAGCTGGAGATCCACGGGCTGATTCAAGCGCGAACCGCAACACGTTGGTGTTGTAGGCGCCTGCCAGTCCGCGGTCCCCGCTCACGAGCACAACCAGAACCTGCTTGACCGATTCCCGCCGCGTGAGCAATGGGTGTATGTAATTGCGTTCAGGTTGGAGCGACAGATGCCGCAGCACCTGCCAGGCCTTGGATGCGTAGGGACGCGTGGCGCGCACTTGCTGCTCGGCCTTACGCACGCGACTGGCGCTGACCGCCTGGAGGGCGCGCGTCACCTGAGATATGTTGTTGACGCTCCGAATGCGGAGCCGCATCTCACGTGCTGATGCCATGCTCGTGTGCTCCCGGTCTCTGGCCTACGCTTGCCAGCTGCGGTTGAACGTTTCCAGCGCCTCGCGCAGTTTCGTTTCGGTCTCTTCCGTAACCTGCTTGTGCTTATCGATGTCCTGCAGGATGTCTGGCTGCGAGGCTTCGATGTTGCGCAGCATCGCCGCCTCCCAGTCACTGACCTGATCCACTTGCACATCGTCGGTGAATCCGTTCGCCCCGGCAAAGAGTATCAATACCTGCTTCTCGAGATCCATAGGTTGGTATTGGGGTTGCTTCAGGATTTCCTGCAGGCGCTGACCGCGGCCAAGCTGCGCCTGGGTCGCCTTGTCGAGGTCGGAGCCGAACTGCGCAAATGCGGCCACTTCACGGTACGAAGCCATATCAAGCCGCAGCATGCCCGCCACCTGCTTCATGGCCTCTGTTTGGGCGTCGCCGCCCACGCGCGAAACCGAGAGGCCTGCGTTGATCGCCGGGCGAATGCCGGCGTTGAAGAGGTCGGTCTCAAGATAGATCTGGCCGTCTGTGATCGAGATCACGTTGGTTGGGATATACGCCGAAACGTCGCCCAGCAGGGTCTCGATGATTGGTAACGCGGTTAAAGAGCCTCCGCTTCCGTGGATCTTCGCCACGCGGCCCTTCTTGCCCTTGGGCAGGGCCTTCAGGGCCTCTTCGGCATTGTGCTTCGCCAGAGGGCCGCTGTATTCCACACCATCGAGAGAATCTCCGACCTCGGCGTCATCCTTGGAATCCTTGGCCACGATCACGTAGCGATCGGCAAGCCGCATGGCGCGCTCGAGCAAGCGGCTGTGCAGGTAGAAAACGTCACCCGGATAGGCCTCGCGCCCCGGCGGACGCCGCAGCAAGAGGGAAACCTGACGGTAGGCCCAGGCATGCTTCGAAAGGTCATCGTAGACCACGAGGGCATCTTCGCCGCGCTCGGCAAAGTATTCGCCCATGGCACAGCCCGCGTAGGGCGCCAGATACTGCAGAGCAGCCGGCTCGTCAGCGGCAGCGATCACCACCACCGTGTGCTCCATGGCGCCGTGCTGCTCCAGAATGGCAACCGTTCGTGCTACGGCGGCCCGCTTCTGGCCGATTGCCACGTAGATGCAGATCAGGTCCTTGCCCTTTTGGTTGATGATGGTATCGATTGCGAGTGCGGTCTTTCCGGTCTGACGGTCTCCGATGATCAGCTCGCGCTGTCCGCGCCCAATGGGAGTCATCGAGTCGATGGCTTTGATCCCGGTCTGCACCGGCGTATCCACGTCCTTGCGCTCGACCACGCCCGGCGCGATGCGCTCGACGGGGAAGTAGGTATCGAATTGAACGGCCCCCTTGCCGTCAAGGGGTTCGCCCAAGGTATTGACCACCCGGCCGACAATGCCCTCCCCAACCGGGACGGAGGCAATGCGTCCGGTTCCCCGAACCAGCATGCCCTCCTCGACACCACCGTATTCGCCCATGATGATCACCCCAACGCTCTCACTCTCCAGGTTGAAGGCGATCCCCATCACGCCGTTGGCGAACTGCACCAGTTCCTGGGAACGAACGTTGGCGAGGCCCGAGACGCGGGCGATGCCGTCGCCGGCTTCGATCACGTTTCCGACCTCTCGGAGCTCCAATTCGGGCTCGAAGGCATCGATTTGATCACGCAGAGACGATGATAAATCCTTGACCAGATCCGACATGTTGCCTCCAGCAAATATGGTTGTGCCCAACATCAAGACATGCAGTCTTTAGCTCCTCCTGCATGTCAAAGGCGCCGTACGGGGGCGCCCCTCGCAATACATCGCCATCCGTTCTCGCGCATCGTGCATCCTCACCAATTGCGCGAAAACGGCCGCTGCACGCTCGGCCTTTTCCTACCGCGAGCATTCCTGCGGCAATCAAAAAATACGGCCGCAGGAATGATACTTTAGGGGGTGGGTTTTGTCCAGCAGGGGGCGGAGGTAGGCGAGGCTAGCGCTGCATAGGCCCCGCTCGTAGTTTCTGGTGTTAGC
>DAOVIK010000311.1 GCA_030673735.1 Anaerolineae bacterium | reverse complement strand
CGCGCCTGACGAGCGTCGCCGCCGGGGTGGCTTTCAACCTCGGCAACCCCCTCTGGTTCGCCCTCACGCCACTGGGATCGCACAGCCTGATCTACAACCTACTCGCAAAGCGAGCCCGCGGGCCTCGCATTGCTTTGGCCCTGTTGGGCCCTCTATTCCTACTGCTGGCCGGCAACCTGGAGGGATTCCTGGAAGTCCTGCACGCGCGACAAGTTGGCTGGACGCAGGCGCCGGATGGATCGATGACCTCGACATTCTGGCCCTGGTTGGATGTGCCGCAGCTCTCCGATCCGCCCATGATTCCTGAGCCAACGTGGCGTCCGGACCGCTATTTATGGTGGTGGCGGGGATCGAGGGTTGTGCGTGACGTCAATCTTGCCGGCAATGCGATAGGAATTCAGCCTATCGATGAATTCCCCTTCTTCTCCTTCTTGCTGGCGGATAATCATCCCCATTTGCTGGCGCTGCCCTTCACGCTGATCGCGGTTGGATTCGCCTTGCAGGTTTTCATGTCGGGCAAGCGCGGCGAACAGCTCAAGCGCGTCGAGGGTTTCTCATGGCGCGCGTTGGAGAGGGTGGCGTTCATCGCCGCGGCCGCGATCTCGGTCGTGCTGCTGTTGCGCCTGGGAGTCAGCGTTGCACTGGGGGTAGAAAGGGCGGAGGCGGTAGCCTCGGCCGCGAGGATGTTCCTGCTCGCATTGGCGGGCGTTGTACTTCTGGGTATTCCGGCGCTGCAGCAGATCGGGCTGCTGCCATCATGCTTATCGCGAGGGGAATTCTGGGTGGCGGCATGGCTGTTTGGGGGTTTGGCGTTCCTCAATACCTGGGACGCTCCCCTGTACTTCATGCTGCTGCTGGCCGTCTTGTGGTGGACCAATCGCGAGGCGCCTCTTGGCAAGTTGTTGGTCCGCTTGGCGCTGACGGGCATAGGGGTGGTCGTTGCTGCCTTGCTTCTGTATCTACCGTGGATTCTGACCTTCAGATCACAGCTGGGCGGCATCTTGCCAAACGTCGCCTTTACCACCAGGTTCCCGCACTTCCTGATCATGTTCGGAACCTTGTTTTTGCCAATTGCCGTTTGGTTGGGTGTGCGTGTGTGGCGTGGTCGCCAGCGCGGTGATGCCTGGCGTTTGCCGCTCATCGGATTGGGGTTTGAAGGCCTGTTGCTGGTAGCTTCCCTGGTGGTCACCTTGCTGGCGTACTTGATCCTGCAGCGCGATCCGGGAGTGCTGGCCCAGGTCGTCGAAGGCTTGGGGATCGCTGAGATGCCGGCCCTGGTTGAGGCAATGCTCGACCGCCGTCTCACAGGCTCATGGACTTCTGTTGTCTTGGGTTTGGTGTTGGGCGCGGGGACCGTTCTTCTGCTGCGAGAAGGACGCAAAGGCAGCGAGAGCAAGACTTCAAATGCCGATCCCCAGCCATGGCGATTCGTGGTCCTGCTGGCTGCCGTGGGTGGATTCCTCATCCTATGGCCTGAATTCTTCTATCTGCGTGATTTCTTTGGCGTACGCATCAACACGCTCTTCAAGTTCTACTTTGCGGCCTGGATTCTCTGGAGCTTGGCTGCGGCCTACGCCGCGACTGAGCTGCTGCCGCGCGGATGGGGGTGGATTGCGGCCGCCGGGGGGCTTATCGTCGCCACGCCGCAGATCTTCTACTACGCCGAAACCCAGATCGAGTTAAGCACCACCCTGGTTGCGACATATGCCACCCTACGCATCGTCTGGGGAATTAGCCTGGCCGTCTATGCTTACATGAATTGGCCGCCCAAGATAAGCTGGTTGCGCGCGCTCTATGCGCTGGCTGTGATCCCGGTGTTTCTAGGCTTGCTCTATTCCGTGCAGGGAGTGCTGACCAAGACGCACAATTTCGCTCCGTTCGGGGGCAGAACGCTGGATGGCACCGCCTATCTCGAAGATCGCAATCCTGAAGAATATGAAGCCATTCAGTGGATCAATGCCAATCTTGAGCCGGGAGTGATCTTGGAGGCCGTGGGGGGCAGCTATACTGAGTATGCGCGCGTTTCGACACACACCGGCATTCCGACCCTCCTGGGCTGGGTTTTCCACGAACAGCAGTGGCGTGGAGAACAGCACCCGAAATTCATCGGATCACGCCAAGAGGACGTGCGGCGCATCTACGAAGCCAGGAACCCTGATGAGGCGTTGGCGCTGATTGAATACTACGATATTGATTACGTGTATGTCGGGCCGTTGGAGCAGCGCACATACGATTTCCTGTCCGAAAGCAGGCTGATGGAATTCTTAAATCCGATCTTCCGCAATCGTGGTGTGACGATCTTTGCGGTGGATGAGGAGCTGGCACGATGACAAAGCGGCAGGCGAGAGTGCGTATTGAGGTTCTGTTGTATGTTCTCTTGGCTGTAATTGCAGCATGGCTGCGTCTGGCCAAGCTTGATTGGCCGCCTTTGAATGACGTCGAGGCAGCCCACGCCTTGACTGCTCTGCAGGGCACATCCGATGCCGCGCCGCTGTGGGGCGAGGTCGATGCCGAGCCTTCCACAAGCTCATCATATCAAGTGTTGACCCGACTGATCTTTCAGCTAATCGGGCCCAGCGATACGGCGGCGCGCATTATTCCTGCGCTGGTTGGGCTCGCGCTGGTTTTCATTCCGCTGCTCCTCCGGCGGCGGTTGGGGATGGGGCGCGCGTTGGCGACAGCCTGGCTGCTCGGATTGTCCCCCACGTTGATTGCCGCCTCACGCACAGCCTCAGGCACAACCCTGGCTGCCTTCGGCCGGCTGGCTGTCGTGGGCG
>DAOVIK010000090.1 GCA_030673735.1 Anaerolineae bacterium | reverse complement strand
CGTGCGGTCGATGCCGAAGAGGTCTTTGAGCGCTTGGGCCACTAGTCATGGCGTATACGCTGAAGCTGCATCGCGAAGTCGAGAAGCAGCTGGAGAGAATACCGAAGAAGCCGAGGGAGCGTGTGGTCGAGGCCATGCGCTCTCTTCGCGAAGAGCCCCGGCCGCATGGATGCCAGCATCTTCAGGGTGAGTTGTTCAGAGTTAGAGTGGGGGAGTGTCGAATCGGGTATGCGGTGTTTGACGATGAGGTTGTCGTGGTGGTCTGCGGGGTCGCCAGGAGGACGGAGAAAACCTATCGAAATCTTGAGAAACTGCTTGATAGAGCCCTGCGAGAGCTTCTTAGCTAATCCAGCATGTGGCATATTACATCTCAGCATTGGATTGGTGTGCACCAACGCTTCCTTTATGTTCGATGCGGGTATAACTGGACACCGATAGACTGGGGTTCTCTTCTCTAGAGCATCTACCTCAGAATTAGAAGGGACTACATGATGGAAGACAAATCACATCTCGTCAGTGACGCATTCAAGGCCTTCATGACGGATGCCCCGGACCACGCGAAGGCGTGGTCTGAGGTTGTTCAGTCGCTCTCCAAAGCCAGCGCTCTTGATAACAAGACTGGCGAGCTTGCCTACATAGCAGTGCTGGCGGCATTGAACCGCGTGAGCGGAATCCCGTTCCACGCTACGTGCGCCAGAAGTGCGGGAGCGACACGTGAGGAGGTCATCAGCGCCATACTGGTTGGTTTGCCTGCCGCAGGGCATGTTGTCACCCAAGCACTGCCCGCAGCGATTCAGGCGTATGATGCTGAGTAGCTGATCAAGCAGCACTGCAAAACGCTGCGCCGCCGGAAGTCCAACATGCCGGAATATCCAGGCGTGACCATCGTCAATGTCGGATACCGCTCGACGAACTATTGGGTCGTCAGCGCAGGAACATCGCGCCTGCTCGTCGATCTGGGCTGGCCAGGAACTATGGGAAGAATGCGCGCCAACCTCGAACGGATGGACGTGCCGCTCGGCGAGATCCGCTATGCCCTCGCAACCCATTACCATATCGATCATGCCGGCCTCGCCCAGGAATTCAAGCTGGCGGAGGTGCCGCTGCTAGTGCTTGAAGCCCAAATGAGCTCCATCCCACTGATGAAGAGGTGGATCAAGCCTCGTCATAGGTATGTGGACATCACGATACATGACAACGTCACGATTTCGTTCTCGGAGAGTCGCCCGGTGCTGGAGAAGATCGGCATTCTAGGAGAGATCGTCCACACGCCTGGGCACTCCGAGGATAGTGTTTCATTGTTGCTAGACGATGGCTCAGTTTTCACCGGCGATCTTCCGCATCTTTCGCTGGCCGTAGAAGAACATTCTTCTATCGTATCCGCGAGCTGGGAATTGCTGCGGAAGCGCGGAGCCACACGCGTCTATCCCGCACATGGCCCCGTGCGGTCGATGGATGCGGTATCCGTCGCATAGATTCACACAAAAGACGCAATTACTTGACGGAGAAAGCAAAGGACCGGCCCATCGGCCGGTCCTGATGCTTTCATCATGTTGCTGCCGAGAAGGGCAGCAGGGCCTAGGTTCCCTCCTCCCACGAAGCCAGGTACTTCTTCTGCTCCTCGGTGAGCATGTCGATCTTGATGCCCATTGATTCCAGCTTCATCTTGGCGATGCCGCGATCGATCACCTCGGGGATGGTGTAGACCTGGTTCTCAAGCTCGTCAGCGTGCTGCAGGATGTACTCCGCAGAGAGCGCCTGATTGGCAAAGGACATGTCCATCACACTCGGCGGATGCCCCTCTGCGGCGGCCAGGTTGACCAAACGCCCCTCGCCCAGCAGGTTGATGCGGCGCCCGTCCTTCAAGGTGTACATCTCCACGAACTCGCGCATGCGCTTCTTCTCGACCGCCATCTCCTCCAGCGCAGGGATATTTATCTCCACGTTGAAATGCCCCGAGTTGGAGATGATGGCGCCGTTCTTCATGGCCTCGAAATGATGGCGATCGATCACGTTGATGTCGCCCGTCAGGGTGCAGAAGATGTCCCCGATCGGAGCCGCCTCATCCATCGGCATCACGCGAAAGCCGTCCATCACCGCCTCAAGCGCCGGCAGCGGATCGACTTCGGTCACGATCACGTTAGCGCCCATGCCCTTGGCGCGCATTGCAAGCCCGCGCCCGCACCAGCCATATCCCGCGATCACGAACGTCTTCCCTGCCAGGAGGATGTTCGTGGCGCGCACGATGCCATCGACCGTCGACTGCCCGGTACCGTAGCGATTGTCGAATAAGTGCTTGGTCATGGCGTCATTCACGGCGAGGATAGGATAGGCCAACACGCCTTCGGCGGCCATAGCCCGCAGGCGGATCACGCCTGTGGTCGTCTCCTCTGTTCCTCCCAGAATCTCGTCGAGCAGTTCGCGCCGTTCCTTGTGCAACACACCCACCAAATCCGCGCCGTCGTCCATGGTCATGACGGGCTTCTGATCGAGCGTGGCGTCGATGTGCTTGTAGTAGGTCTCGTTGTCCTCACCCTTGATGGCGAACACCGGGATCTCGAAGTGCTGCACCAGACTGGCGGCCACGTCGTCCTGCGTGGAAAGGGGGTTGGAGGCGCAAAGGCTCAGCTCCGCGCCGCCGCTCTGCAGCGTCCGCATCAGATTGGCGGTCTCGGTGGTCCCATGAAGGCATGCGGAAAGCCGCAGACCCTTGAGGGGCCTTTCCTTGGTGAAGCGATCGCGGATCTTGCTCAGCACGGGCATCTCCTGATCGGCCCATTCGATGCGTCTTCGTCCACCGTCTGCCAGCTTGATGTTCTTGATATCGTATGAACTACTCATGGATTATTTCCCTTACCTCATCAGATTCAGGATAAATTGCCAACCCCCTCATAATAACCGCAATAAGGCCAAAAACCCAAGCGCCGGTACGTTTGCATGGCGGGTTCGTTGTCCATGCCCACGTTGAGCACGATGGTCGGGATTCCCTTCTGCAGCAGGGCTTCCAGCAGAGTCGCGGTGAGGCGTGTCGCTAAACCTCTGCCGCGCCAGGAGGGATGCGTGAACACGTTTCCCAGCGCCACAATGCCGGCTTGAAGCGAGACTACGTGGGTGCCGGAGATGGCACGTAAGACGCCTCCCTTTCGCATGCCGAAGAAGTATCCATTGGCAAGCTGGCTCTTATCGAAAGCGTCCGGCTGGTCCGGATGATCGCCGAAGAGCGCCATGATCTCTTCTAGATCTGCGAGGCCCATCGGTACGATGTCGATATCCGGTTCTGCGCCGGGGAATTCCTCCTTGGCCAGCGCCATGCGCCACATGGATTTCTCGTTGTCGCGCTGCAGTCGATCTCCCAATCTCGAGAGGTGGCTTGCCAGCAAGCCGTACTGGTATTGGCCCGGCGGCACTTCGTCAAAGAGCGCTTCGACCTGCGCCGGATCACCATGCGCGAAGAGCACCGGCGGATGAAGGCCATGGTAGGTGAGGATCACAGCGTCCTCATCCACGAGCCATTGTGCATTCTGAACGTACGGGGGAAAGAGATCAGCCAGCGCATAGGCGCACCAGTTGCGGTCCTTCTCGAGGATCTTCAGGATGTCTTCCGGTGATACCTCAGCGCTCATAGGATCTGGTCCAACTCCTCGTCGCTGCCATAAATCTCGCGAAAACGATCCGCGAAATCGCTCATGTTGAAGCAATGCTCTTGCGGCCCCGCACACTCAAGGCAGTACGTGGCGGCCAAGGAGCCCAACTGCCCGCAGCGCTCAAGGCTCAGCCCATGCATGTAGCCTTTGAAGAAGCCGCCACGGTAGGCATCGCCCACGCCGGTCGGATCGGCGATCTGATCCGGTTTCACCGCATCCACGTGCATATGCTCACCTCGGCTGTAGAGATCAGATCCATGCTCGCCGCGGGTGACAACCACCAGCTTGTCCAACCGGTCGATGGCCTTGAAGCCCAAACCAGTCTTCTGCTCGATCATGCCCATCTCGTAGTCGTTGACAAAGAGCGCCTCGCAGCCTTCGATCCCTTTCTGCAGCGCCGCGGCGTCGAGGCGCACTATCTGCTGGCTCGGATCATAGATGTAGCGGATTCCGAGCTCGCGGCACTCTCTTACGTATGCCACCATGGCTTCGGGATCATTGGGCGAGATCACGACCAAATCCGGACGCTCCGGCAGATCGTTGAAGCGCAGCTCCGAGGCGTGCGCCATCGCGCCGGTATAAAAGGAAGCGATCTGTGCATTGGATTGATCGGTGTTCACAAAGAAGGAAGCCGTCAGCAGGTCCGGAATTGCGCGCACGGCGCTGATGTCCACTCCCTGCTCTTGCAGCCAGGCGCCGTATTCCTCGAAATCCTCGCCCACGGTTGCCATGATTGTGGGACGCTCACCCATGAGCGCCATGGTGTAGGCGATGTTCGCCGCCACGCCGCCGCGCCGTCGTATGAGTTTGTCAACCAGGAAGGAAAGGCTCAGGCTATCGAGGCGATCGGGCAGGATGTGATCGCGGAAGTGACCCGGAAAGCTCATCAAGTAGTCGTAGGCTATCGAGCCCGTGATAACCATCTTCATTTTCCTTGGGCCTCCTGCACGGCGCGCTTGAGATTGGCTTTGTAGGGTGGCCGCAGCACGCCGGTTTCGGTGACGAAGGCCGTCACCAGCCGATGCGGAGTGATGTCGAAGGCTGGGTTGCGCGCTTTGCTTCCCTGCGGCGCAATCGGCTGCCCCTCGCGCTCCAATCCCAGCACTTCGCCCGGATCGCGTTCCTCGATAGGGATCTGGTCGCCGGAAGTTAGCTCCAGGTCGATGGTGGAGGTGGGCACTACGCTATACAAGGGCACCTCATTGTCATTGGCCGCCAGGGCCAGCATGTAGGTGCCAATCTTGTTGGCCACGTCGCCGTTGGCCGCCACGCGATCGGCCCCCACGAAGGCAGCATCTACATTCCCGCTGCGCAGAAAGTGCCCCGCGGCACCGTCGCAGATGATCTCGTGGGGGATGCCGTACTGGTCCAGCTCCCAGGCGGTAAGACGCGCGCCCTGCAAGCGCGGCCGCGTCTCGTCGACCAGAACGTGCACGCGCTTTCCCTGCTCATGCGCCATGCGGATCACGCCCAGCGCCGTGCCGAAATCGACGGTCGCCAGCGCGCCCGTATTGCAGTGATGGATCACCGTCGCACCATCTTCGATCAACGCCGCGCCGTGCTCCGCCATCCGCCGGTTGATCTGCACGTCTTCATCGGCCAAGCGCTGCGCCTCCGCCACCAGGCATTCTTGGATTGCTTCGACGCCTTTTCCTTTAAATGAGTGCGTCGCCCGAAGCAAGCGGTCTAGAGCCCAGTTCAGGTTGACTGCTGTTGGGCGCGCAGCACGCAGCGTGCTCGCGGCAGTCTCGAGTTCTTGCCACAAGCTTTCGACGTCTAGGGTCCGGGTCCTCACCGCCGCCAATGCAAGTCCGAAAGCCGCCGAGGCGCCGATGGCCGGCGCGCCGCGCACGACCATGTCTTGGATCGCCTGCGCCACCTCGAAAGGCGTTTTGAGGAATATGGTCTTGAACTCTGCGGGCAGCAGCCGCTGGTCGATCATGCGCACAGCAGGGCCGCTTGGATCCCAGCTGACGGTCCGCATCGCGCTCCTCACAATCGGGCACAGCAAAGCGCGCTCTCGAGTCGGAGGGCGCCGCGTGCCCCGCACTTCGAGTGTAGCATGGAGGCGTCCGGGTCACAAGGACCCAGTAACCTCTGCTATCCAAATCCACAGCATTGACACGCTTGTGTACTTCCCGTAAGATGCTCGCCATGCGGTCATTCCGCCACGGAACAGGGATCCTTCTGCTTGTCTTCGGATTGCTCGCCATCGCCTGCAACGTTCCTGTGATTTTCGACGGCAATCCGATATTCGGGCCGTCTCCCACTCCCACTTCAAGCCCCACAACAAGCCCAACGGCCTCGCCCACGCCCAGCCCAACGCCGCTTCCGGAAGTGCGCCTCGAGGAAGGAGATTGGGCGCTGTTCAACGGCGATTGGGATCTGGCTCTGGAGGCTTATCAATCCGCTCTCCAGCCGGGTTACTCACAGGAGATTGCGGCAGCCGCCCAATTGGGCGTCGGAACGACCCTGCTGCGCGCACGGCGCTACAGCGAGGCCGCACAGGCCTTGGGCGCCTATGTGGCTTCGTATCCCGATCATCCTCGCATAGGGCATGGCTACTACCTGCGCGCCCTGGCACATGAAGCCCTGGGTGATCTTAATTCAGCAGTTATGGACTACGATCGATATCTGGAGCTGCGGCCGGGACTGATCGATTCCTATGTCCACGAGCGTGTGGGTGACCATCTCAGCGCGCTGGGAAATCCCAGCGAGGCCGAAATCCGTTTCCAGACCGCCCTCGAGTCTCCTCGGTTGGGCAGCACATTGGGCCTGCGGATCAAGATCGGCCGATCTCAGATGGAAGCCGGGCATTACCTGTTGGCCATAGAGACACTCGATCAGATCTACTCGCTCTCCAACGACGCCTCTACCAGGGCCACCGTCAACCTGCTGGCCGGCCAGGCTCTGGAGGCGGTGGGTG
>DAOVIK010000023.1 GCA_030673735.1 Anaerolineae bacterium | reverse complement strand
TGCTCGGCCATCTCGCGCCACAGAAACCAACGGCCGGATCGGTCGGCGGCTTCCTTCGGCGCGCGGTCGTAGTACAGATCGAAGACCCGCTGGCGGTCGGTGCGCACGCGGAAATAAAAACGCCCCACGCCCCATGACCCGCGTCTTTCCGCCGTGCGCAAATGTGCCTCTCGCATGTTCCTGGACGCCTTGCCTCGCCGCTGATAATCGATCCATTCAGAGAGAACCTCGACGACCTGGTAACTCTCCTCCCCCCACGAGAAACCCTCAGGCGCGCCGGGACGCTTGCTCAAGAGCGGCGGGCTCTCGAAGAACACCTCGACCTCGTCATCGATGAAGCGCACGGGGATCCACTCAGACCGCGACATCCTGACCTTCCGCCGAAAACCAAGCCTGCGTCGCTGGGACTAGCAGGCAGACCAGAACGACGGCACCAAGCAAGGTTCCGGGGATCAGGAACAGCATGGAGATCAATCCCAGGATCACAACGATGCGTTGAATCCCGCCTAGCTTGATCAACACGCCGGATACGGCGCCGGCCCATGCGGTCCCTACCATGATCAGCGGCCAAGCCGCATTCAGCGGCTCGGCATCCAGGAACGCCAGCAAGCGCCAGAACGGTCCGGATGCGCCGAGGAGAAGCAGTGGTTCGCCGAAGAGACGCAGGTGTAGCCCTTCAAGCGCCATCCAGATGCCCAGAAGCGATCCGCATATCACCATGATGAGAACGCTCACGGGTGGTTTTCTCATCTGCCGCTCCTTTGCATGCAAAGGGCCGGGCGAACCCGGCCCGTGATCGAGCACGTCCGGAAAGCCTACCCCGATTCTTGCTTGCCGAGCTCTCGCTTGCGGGCTTCGATGACTTCTTGCGCAACGTGCTGCGGCACGGTCTCGTAGTGGCTCAGGCTCATGGTGAAGATCCCGCGGCCGCCGGTGAACGAGCGCAGCTCGGTGGCATAGCGCAGCATCTCCGCCAAGGGGACCTGCGCCGTGACGACCGACTTGCCGCGTTCGGTCTCCATCCCCTGCACGCGAGCTCGGCGAGTGTTCAGATCGCCCAGCACGTCGCCCATGTTGGCTTCGGGAACGACGACGCGCACGTCCATGATCGGCTCGAGCATCACCGGGCCCGCTTCCTGGAACGCCAGCTTGAAGGCCTCCCGACCCGCGATCTCGAAGGCGATGGCCTTCGAATCCACCGGATGCTCCTTGCCGTCAAAGACCTCCACGCGCACCTTCTCAATCGGGAAGCCGGCCAGCACACCTTGCTTCATCACCCTGCGCGCCCCCTTCTCGATCGCCGGCATATAGCCGGATGAGATGGAGCCCCCGAAGACTTTGCTTTTGAACTCGAACTCCTGATCCTCTAGCGGAATGACGCGCAGGTGTACCTCGGCAAACTGGCCTGAGCCTCCGGTTTGTTTCTTGTGCCGGTACTGCGCCGAGCCTTCCTTGGTGATGGTCTCTCGATAGGGCACCCTGGGAACCTCGGTGTCGAGACCCACCTGGAACTTGGATGCCGCCTTGCGGATCGCAACATCGATGTGTTGATCTCCCATGCCCTGCAGGATGGTCTGGTTGGTACCTTGCTCGTGGCGCACGGAGAGCGTCGGATCCTCCTCGCAAAGCCGGGCGAGCGTGGAGCCCATCTTGGTCGAATCGGCCTGCGTCTTGGGATTCACGGCCACGGAATACAGCGCATTGGGGTACTCGGGCTGCATCAGGGTAAGCGGGGTGCTCTTGTCGCCCAGCGTATCGCCGGTGCTTGTCTCGGCCAGCTTGGCCACCGCGCCGATGTCGCCGGCATGCAGATTCTTGACCGGAATCTGCTCCTTGCCGCGCACCACATGCAGCGTGCCCAAGCGCTCCTCTTTCCCGGCGCTGTGGTTCCAGACGCGACTGTCTGAAGCCAGGATGCCGGAATACACGCGCAAATAGGTCAGCTTGCCCACGAAGGGATCCGCCGTGGTCTTCCACACATACGCAGCCAGCGGACCCGTGTCCGAGGCCGGAAGGTCCTGCTCACCGCTCGCGCCCTGGGCGACCGCCGGCTTGACATCCGCCGGTGAGGGAAGCAGCCCGATCAGCGCTTCGAGCAGCGGCGCGGTGCCGATGTTGGCTCCGCCAGCGGTCACACACACTGGCACAAAACGGCCCGCCTCCACCGATTGGCGCAGCCCGCTCATCACTTCCTCTGCGTTGAGCTCCTCGCCATTGAGGTACTTCTCCAGCAAGGCATCGTCACCTTCTGCTGCGGCCTCCACGACGGCGACGCGCGCTTCCTGCGCCGCCTCCGCATACTCGTCTGGAATCTCCTCGGCCTTGCCACCATCGCCGGGCCGAGCCTTCATGCCCAGCAAGTCGATCACGCCCTTGAAATTCTGCTTCTCACCCCATGGAAGCTGGATCGGCACGAATGTGGCGTCAGTTGATAGCTCACGCGCCGAAGCCAACGCCCGCTCGTAGCTGGCGTTTTCACGATCCATCTTGGTGATCAGCACGAAACGCGGCAGCTTGAATTGCCGACAGTAGTCCCAGACAATATCGGTCCCAACTTCCACGCCTGCCACAGATTCGACAAGCACCACCGCTCCGTCGGCCACGCGTAGACTGGAAATGACCTCGCCGACGAAGTCCGTGTATCCGGGGGTGTCCAGCATGTTGAGCTTGTGATCGTTGAATTCGATGGGCAGGATCGCGGTTGAAAGCGATAACTGGCGGCGTATCTCCTCCTCCTCGAAGTCGGCTACTGTGCTGCCGTCGTCTACCTTCCCCATGCGGGTGACGACCTTTGTCTGGTACAACATCGCCTCTCCCAATGAGGTCTTACCGCCCCCTCCATGGGAAACCAGCGCGATGTTACGAATGGACTGAGTCGCATATTCTTTCATCGAACGGGAAACCCTCCAGCGAGGTTAATTTAATATCGTCGTCGATTGTAAGTGAGGAGGGTGCGCTTGTCAAAGAAAACGCCGAATCTGGTCCCTTTCGCGCTTACTATCTGGGGATCGGTTGCTGATCTAGTCTCTCCCAAAAGTGTCCGTAAATTGGGCCGGACGGCGAAATGATACAATCCTTCGCAGGGAATCGGAGGCGTCATGCAGTTCTTCAATCAGAATTCATTTCTACTTACAGCTGTGGTGTTCTGGCTGGGGCTGGCAGTCTTTCTGCTGCGCGATGGGATGCAGATGAATGATGCAATCGCCCTGGCCGCCCTGGCAGCAGGTTTCGGGCTGGCTTTCTGGTTCCTCCGGCCAGGTCCGAGCACATTGAATGAGACCGAGCAGGTGATGGCTCGCATCGGAGATGGCAAGCCCGTTCTGCTCGAGTTTCAGAGTAACTATTGACTGGCCTGCCTGGCCGCCAAACCCATCGTGGATGGGATCGAAAGCGAGCACGAAGACGAGTTGATTGTAATCCGCCTCAATATTCAGGAGCCTGTAGGCAAGGCCGTTGCCGAACGTTTCGATTTCCGATACACACCGACCTTCGTGTTCATCGACGCGGCAGGCAACGAACTCTGGCGTCAGGTGGGCGCCATCGATCCACAGGCCGTAAATCGCAGCCTAGAGGGCCAATGATCCGTCGCCTGTTCTTTGAAATCCGCTACCTGCTGAGACTCGCCCCTTGGGATACGGGCATTTCCCCCCCGGAACTCATGCGTTTCATCAATTCACATCCTGCGGGCAGGGCTATCGACATCGGCTGCGGAACAGGAACCAACGCCATTGCGTTGGCCAAGCATGGCTGGAATGTCACGGGGATCGATTTCTCGTCCCAAGCCATCGCCCGGGCGCGTCGCAAGGTCCGCAGCAAGGGCATGGTGGTGGATTTCATCCAAGGCGACGTATCCACCCTCGACAAACTGAGCGGCCCCTTTGACCTCAGTCTAGACATCGGCTGCTACCACAGCCTGCCGTTGAGCATTCGGGCGCCTTACGCCGAGCGCCTGGGGCATTTGCTGCGCGGCGGCGGAACCCATCTCATGTATTCCTTTCTGAGCCTAGATGGAGAGCACAATCCTAGGTGGCCCACCGAAGAAAGCTTGCGCCGGCATTTCAACCCCCCATTCGAAATCGTTGCCATTGAACACGGGAGCGATCAGAGCCGCCCCTCGGCGTGGTTCACTATGCGGCGGAACACCTGATGCCGCGCATTCTCACACTCTTCCTCGATGGCGTGGGATTGGGGGACGATAATCCAGACCACAATCCTTTCGCAAATGCCCGTCTACCGACCCTGACAAAACTACTTGGCGGCCGGCGCTTGGTTGCCAGGTCTGCTCCGCTGGAGAATGAAACCACGACCTTGGTAGCACTCGATGCCAGTTTGGGAGTGGAAGGAACTCCCCAGTCGGCTACCGGACAAGCCTCTCTGTTGACGGGGCGCAACGTTCCATCCGAGATCGACAGACACTACGGCCCCAAGCCTAATGCTCCTATTAAGGATATCGTCGAGGCGGATAACCTCTTCGCCCAGGTTCTCCGCAAGGGAGGGCGCGCCACGCTGCTCAACGGATATCCTCCGGGTTACTTCGATTCGATCAATCGACGCCACCGCCTGTACTCCGTGATCCCGCTTGCGGTCGTTGCTGCGGGCTTGAAACTGCTGACAACCAAAGACATGCAAGCCGGGCGCGCCTTCTCGGCGGATTTCACCGGAAAGGGTTGGGCCGCGCAGCACGATTTCCCCCCGATCCCCATTTATACAAAGGCCGAGGCTGGCAAACTGGTTGCTCTTACGTCTCAAGGCTTCGATCTGAGCTGGTTCGACTTTTGGCTCACCGACATCGCCGGGCACCGTCAAGACATGACCCAAGCCGTCACGATGCTTGAGGCCTTCGACGAGATGTTGGATGGTTTGTTGAGGACATGGCCAACTGATCGTGATCTGATCATCTTGGTTTCGGATCATGGTAATCTCGAAGATCTTTCCCGGCGCGGTCACACGCTCAATCCAGTACCTTGTCTTCTGATCGGCCCCCAGAATCTGCGACGCGAATTCACCCGCGACCTAGCAGATCTCACCGGTTTCTCAACCGCCGTGCTTCGTATCCTATTTGATGAACCTCCCCCCGCTTGACGGCCCTGAGACCGGCAGGGTATCATGCCAAGCAAGTGATCCCCTTGCGGTCTATGCATATTCCTAGAAATCGCCGGCGGAGTGCTGGATGACGGCCATGCTCTCGAAGGATGAGAAGGAATATCTACTCCGTGTCGCGCGGGCGGCGCTTGAGGCGGCCGCCCATGATCGGAAACTCTCCCCTCTCGATCTGTCCAAACTCCCAGAACGCCTGCAAGCTCCGGGAGCGTCCTTCGTTACGCTGACCAAGCAGGGCGCGCTGCGCGGCTGCATAGGTGCGCTCAACGCTGAAGTCCCGCTGGTGGAGGACGTTCGCCAACATGCGGTAGACGCCGCACGCCATGACCATCGCTTCCAACCCGTGACACTTGACGAAACGCAATCCATCGCCATCGAGGTATCCGTGCTCAGCGAACCGCAGCCGATATCCACCACGGATCCTGATGCAATCCTGAAGGTGCTGCGGCCGGGAGTAGACGGAGTTGTCCTGTTATCTGGCAGCCGGAGGGCTACTTTTCTTCCACAGGTTTGGGAGAAGGTGCCTTCGCCAGAAGAGTTCCTCACCATGCTGTGCCAAAAGGCCGACATGCCCGGCGAAGCCTGGAAGCAAGGGGAAGTGGAGATCCTTATCTACCAGGTAGAAAGTTTTCACGAAGACACATCCGCGGAGTGAAGCCCGAACATCCTTGCCGAGGGTCTATTGCGCTCACTTTTTCCCCAGATCACCCCGCACCTGCGCCTAGGCTGGAAGTGGCCCAACGGTCTGCGCGCCATGCGCCACCGTGATTTCCGCCTCTTCTTCTTCGGGCAGTTGATATCCCTTTCAGGCTCGTGGATGCAAGTAACTGCCCAGCAGTGGCTGGTCTATCGCCTTACCGGATCACAGCTTAACCTTGGTACCGTAACGTTCGCCGGCTTCGTGCCGGTGTTGCTGCTATCGCTGTTCATGGGCGTGATCGTCGATCGATTTCCGCGTCGGCGCATCCTGCTGTTCACCCAAACCTGGTTCATGGTGATGGCGGCGGTCCTCGCCCTGATCACCTACTTGGGAATCGTACAGTACTGGCACATCCTGCTTCTGGCCTCACTGCTTGGAGTAGCCAATGCGCTTGATATGCCCACTCGGCAAGCTTTCTTCTCCGACATGGTGGAGCGAGAGGATCTGCTGAACGCCATCGCGCTGAATTCCTCGGTATTCAACGGCGCTCGCATCATCGGTCCGGCGTTGGGTGGCTTCATCATCGCCTCGTTCGGAGAGGCTCCTGCCTTTGGTCTCAACTCGCTCTCGTATCTGGCTGTGATTGCCGGATTGCTGCTCATGCGGCTGCCGCCCGTCAAGTCCCCCTCCGAATCTAGCTCCCGCATGCGCGAGTTCAAAGATGGAATAGCCTACATAGTTTCAGAGCGGCGTGTGTTCGGATTGGTAGGCATGGTCGCCCTGTTGAGCTTCTTCGCGTTTCCCTTCACCGTCTTGCTGCCCGCATTTGCCAGCGACGTGCTCAACATCGGCCCAGAAGGATACGGTGCATTGTTGGCGGCTCAAGGTGTGGGTGCACTTATTGGCGGTTTGGGGCTCGCGTTTGCGGGGGACCGGGCGAATAAGGGGCTGATCTTGTTGCTCTCGCGCATCCTGCTCACAATGGCGGTGCTGGTCTTCGCAATATCGAAGACGGCAATCCTTTCCATGATTGCCCTCATGTTTGCAGGCTTTGCCTTCATCACTCAATTGGCCACCAGCAACACGGCGATTCAGCTCTTGGTTCCCGATCAGCTTCGCGGTCGTGTGATGAGCGCCTACACTTGGGCCCTTGGCGGCTTTTGGCCCCTGGGCTCCCTTCTCATTGGTGCCCTCGGCGATCGGTTCGGCGCCCCGAATGCGGTACTGTTCACCACCGCAGCTTGCTTCATGCTCACAATACTTGGCCAGATCTGGGTGCCCATCAGCATGGACATGGATCGAGCCGATATTCCGCCGTCATTATGACCGCGCGGTCATCGGCGGTGCCAATCACGACGGACTATCACACCACCCGCATGTTTTCACTGCGTTCGCTGAGTGCCTTCGTGATCTAAGTACCAGGCGCGAAGTCTTGCATTGTTGTCATAGAATAGAGAAGAGCATTCCGCCCCATCACCTCACCAAAGGAGGTTGATATGTCTTCGCTAGTCACCGTCGAAGCAGATGAAAATGATCTTCCAGCCATCGTGGATCTTCTCACAGAATTATCTTCTACGCTCGAGCAATCGCCGTCCCTGGATCAGCAACAACTCATCGCCAATTGCCTATCGCTCTTGCACAATCCATATGCCTTCATACTGCTTGCCAAGGATGGGGGGAATACCGTCGGGCTGATCAATTACTCCACCCGCAGAACCGCGCTCCATCCCAGACCATCGGCGTTGATCGATGAGATCATCGTTGCGGAAGATCACAGAGGCAAGGGCATCGGCAGCAGCCTGCTATCCGCGGCAATCGATAAATGCCGCCAACTCGGATGCTGCGAGATTGAAGTCAGCACCGAAATGGGCAACGAAGCGGCCAAAGCTCTCTTTCAGGCTAGTGGCTTTACCGGGGATTCAGTTCTGTTTGAGATGGATCTGTAGCCGGGCATCGGCTTTGCAGAGGAAGCGCCCGACGAATGCCGAGACCGGCGACTATAGCTGTTCGTACTTGTCGACGTTAAGAATGAAGGCTAGGGCTCCTTGCCCTCCATGATGCTCGGATCGGGCCTTCGTCTCGCGCATCAAAACCAATGCATCGTCCACTTTCTCGTCCTCAACGCCAATCAGGAATGTGCAGTTTCCGCGGCGCATGAAGCCCCCTGTCGAAGCGACGTGCGTAACGTCGAATTCGTTCTCCTCCAAGGCATGCGAAATGGATTCAGCATCGCGTTCGTCCAGAATCAGGATGATCAGCTTCATTTCAGAAAACCTCTGCACGCTCAACATCGAGCACGAATACGGTTACGCCTCGAACTTGCACGGGCATCGCTTGCGCCGCCGCGGGCTCCATGCCATCGACAGGTGAGGAGACATACTGCACACGGCTGCGTGTTGCCGATTGCAGTGTAGTGACGACAGTTTCCAGTTTCCCTTCCGAAAGGCCGATCAGCAGCAGGTGGCTTTGCTGCTGCATAAGCCTTCCCTTCGCTCGTATCTGAGTCACCGAGAACCCGGCGTTTGACATAGCTTGCGTGGCAGATTCCAAATCACGCCCCTGTACCACAGCCATGATTAGCTGGCGGACTCCAGGCTTTTCTCTGCCATGCAGCATCCTTTCGGCCCAATCCCGCAGTCCAATTTCAAGAGCGGAATCGATTTCCACTCCCAAATCCTCATATGCCTCATCGGAGATTATCCCATCGCGCCGCAGGTTCACGAGCGCCGAGCGTTGGGCGCGCAGGGCTTCTCGCCGCGCAGTGATCAACTCCTCAATCTCGAGACTCGGCTCTTCGTGCAGCTTCTCGTGCACGGCATCGGTCAGGACCTTTAGACGCTCCCCGAGACGCTCCTGCAGATTCTCCCACGTATGCGAAGAGATCAATCCCGCATCATGCAGCTTGCTCAATTGCTCAAAACCCGCCCGTTCGGCAATCGCGCGCGCATGTCGCATTTCGTATTCGATCTGATCTTCACTGCGGAAGACTACCCCCAGTCGCTTGAGCAATCCATCCATGGTGATGCCTTGCGCGAGCAGCGTGAAGAGAACCACCCCGAAGGCCATCGCAGTGATCGTCATACGTTCCGGACCAGCCTCTGCGGGGATGCTCAGAGCCAGCGCGAGCGCAATCGCTCCTCGCAATCCACCCCAGAAGAGCACATGCCGCCATCGCGAAGGCACACTTCGCCCAATACGGGAGAGCAAATACACCACCACAGCACGACTCACCAGTACCGCCGCAATCGCCCAAAGAATCGTTGGCCAAAACGTCAGCAGCTCCAGGAAATCCACCTGGATACCGATCAACAGGAAGACCGCCGAGTTTGCCAGGAAGGCGACATACTCCCAGAAATTCGAGAGCACGATGCGTGTTGTGGGCGACATTCCGCGCGGCCCTAAGTTCCCGGCCACCAAACCGGCAGCCACCACCGCCAGCAACCCGCTCACGTCGAATAGATCCTCAGCCACCAAATAGGATCCGAAGGCCAGTACGGTCGTGAGCGTGGTTTCCACCAGATGATCATCGATACGTGCAATCAAGCGTGAGATCAGCCAGCCCAAAACCGCGCCGACCACGACACCCCCGAAGCCCACGCGCACGAAGTCGATCAGGCCCTCCACGGCGCTGAAATGGCCGGTGATGGCCGCGGCAAGCGCAAGCTTGAAAAGGACGATCGCCGTACCATCGTTGAGCAACGATTCGCCTTCGAGGAGTACGGTGAGCCGCTTCGGCGCGCCCAACTTGCGGAAGATGCCAATCACAGCCACCGGATCCGTAGCCGCTATCAGTGCACCGAAGAGCAGCGCCATGGGCCAAGATATTCCCGCACCTACTGCCACCACGGCACCCACCATCAGCATGTTCAGGATTACGCCAGGAACTGCGAGCAATACGAGTGTCGAAATGTTGCGGCGCAGCTCGATCAAACTCAGGTGTAAGGCCGCTTCGAACACCAGCGGCGGTACTAAAAGCGAAAGGACCAGATCGGGGCTGACCTCGGCCTCCAGCCTTGGGCTTAATGACAGGACCAACCCCGCCAGGACAAGCGCTACTGTGTAGGGGATGCGAAAACGGCGCACGATAACCGTCACACCGGAAGCCACCAGCAGCACTGCCAGGACCGTAACTCGAATTTGAAGTAGAGGTTCCATCCTGCTGCCCTTCCCGGGCCTATCTTACAATTGAACTCGAGGTGTTTTCGACAGAGGCGCAGGCCTCCTGCTCCCAACGTTCCTTTGCCACATCAATTGCTGTTGGTTAAGCGCTGATGCTTTCCTCACCGCCTCGCATAATGCATGATACCAAACCCTCTGAAATCCTGGCGTTGGTACTGGATAAGATGCCATATCGAAGCCAGGACCATCGTCACGATCATCGCCGGGGTTGCGGCCTACTTGCAGTGCAATGATGCTTAGATTGGCTGTTCAACCAGGTGCAGACCCTCGCCCTCCACGATTTGTCGCTGTCCATTGGGGAAGGTGACGTGACAGCGATCCTCTTCAAACCGCAATTCCAGCCCCCGCCAGCGCAGCGTGACCGGCCACGGAAAAGGATTGCCGTTACGCAGCCAGACCTTGCGCGGGGAGATCAAGCGAACGCCGAGTATATACAAGAGCAAGTGCACTGGGGCAGTGCCCAAGAGATGGCCGCACTCCCCGAACGCGGCTTCGCTGTCAGGATCGTAGCTTTCGCGGAAGCCCTTATCCTTGCGCAGGGAGGCAAGGACCGTCCGCATCAAGCGAGATATCAAATCAACAGCTTCAGCCAAGTAGCCGTGATCAACCAACGCCTCACCAATCATCGTGTTCCACAGCATCCACACCGCACCGGCTCCCTCACGCCTTCCGTCGGAATACGCGGGATCTTGTGCCGAGCAACTTGGAATGCCATGCAATCGCCAGAAGCGCAGCGGATCTAGAATGGTTTCCTCAACCAGGCGCTTCGCCCGCCGGCTATCGGGAATGCCTGCCCACAGCGGCAGCAGCAGGGTTTGATCCTCGCGTGAATAATCTGCGGTCCAGACTTCGACCTCAAAATCGTCGCTCAGCCCGGCAATTTCCACGTTCTTGATCGTAGCGTAGGCTCCCGGACTGGTCGTCGCCCCGCGCTCCCAGAACCATTGGAAATCGGCATGCACCAGGCGCTGCACGCGCAAACGCCCTCCTTGCGCCGGTTTGCCGCGCAAGGTCACCTTCACCTTCTGCGAATCGCCTTCGGGGCCTAGGGCACGGACCAGTACGCGCGCCGGGGGATCGAAGGTCTTCCCCACCTCAAGTTTGAACGCTCCCCGACCGCGGCCCAGCAGTTTGCCTTGCACAGTTCCATGGAAGTCTCGATCGAGGTGATGGTAGCAATCCGTGGCCGGGGACCAACTCCCCTCCACGGCTTCCGCGATTCGCTGCATACGCTCCTGCAGCGCAGGTACCAAATCGGGGCGCTCCAGTTCTTCAGCTATCCGGCTCAAAGAGTGGCATTCGCGGTAGAGGTAGGACGCCAGGTCGGGAGTTTCGGCCTTGCAGATCTCCAACCCCTGCCCCCAAGCACGCCAAGGAACGAACGTTGGCCATTCTTCGAACGCTGATTGCAGGATGTGCTCCCATTCCGGAACTCCATCCTCATCACGATCCTGCTTGGCGCTGAACCACGCATCGAGGAACTCGTGCAAGCCTGGCAGAAGCTCCGATAGAAAGGCGCGATCTTCAGTATGGGTATACGTCTTCCATGCCAAGGTTGCCAACAATGGCATACTCAGGCAATCGCTGCGCTGGCCGCCTAAACCTGGCTTCCAATCAATCGTTCCATCGGCCTGCTGCGCGTGGAGGAAGTTTCGAATCACGCCCTTTGCCAACTCAGGAGCCGCAGGAAGAATCTGGCTGAGGTTGACGTAGGCATGCGCCGCGGTCGGCCCTTCCCAGTCCAGCGGATAGTCCTTTCCATCGCCTCTTTCAGAGTACCCCCGGTCAGGAATCCTGGTCAACACAAACGAGGCGTTGGGTAAGCGCGGTGTCGGCCCCACATATCCGCTCAGCGCGGTCTTCTGCGCCAAGGCAAGCGCAATATCCCAGTCCTCTTCTCCCGTTTCAACCTCGACCAATCCCGTGTTGACCATCTCCAAGCGCGCGATCTCCGCATCCCATTCCCGAACTGCGGCTGTGCGCGCTGCAACGAAGGACCTCTGATGGCTTTCAAATCCGCCATGCCCCCACAGCACTACTTTCCTCGCACCCGGCCTCAATTCGTCCGATACCGTTATTGCCGGGTGAATCCCTTCTTCTGCCTCAGCGGCTCCTCCCAGAAAGACGACCGGCGCCAGATTTCCCGTGCGCCCGGCAAGCACATGCACGCCTTCGATGGTGATCGCATCCATCGTCTGCGGATTCTCCCCCGGACGCAGCACCGCATGCAGACGCAGCCGCAGTGGCATGCTTTCCGATGATAGGTTCTTCAAGATGAACCGTCCCGCTACCATGTGGGAAT
>DAOVIK010000167.1 GCA_030673735.1 Anaerolineae bacterium | reverse complement strand
TCGGCGCAAGTGGGCGTGGTGATGGGCATGTTAGCGGGGGTGTCGCTTGGCGCTACGCTCATCTGGGGATTGGTCGTGCTCGTTGTCCTGCTGGCCATAGGTTGGCTGGCGGCGCGTCTCATTCCCGGAAAGCGATCGGCTCTGCTGATAGAGCTTCCCCCGTTGCGTTGGCCGGTCTGGAGCAACGTGATCATCAAGACGGTGGCGCGCCTCGAGTGGTACCTCAAGGAAGTGCTGCCGCTGTTCTTGATCGGAGCAGCGGCGATGTTTGTGATTGACGGGATCGGGCTGCTTGCTTGGCTGATCCGCGGGGCTGAACCCTTGGTAAGCGGGTGGCTCGGGCTGCCGGCCGAAGCCAGCGCCGCCTTCCTTCAGGGATTCTTGCGACGTGATTTTGGGGCTACCGGTCTGTTTGTAATGGAATCCCAGGGCATGCTCAGCCCGCTGCAGGTTGTGGTTGCCATGGTGACCATCACGCTTTTCATACCCTGCGTGGCAAGCATTTTCGTGATCGCAAAGGAGCGTGGCTGGCGCACCAGCCTGGCCATGCTGATTGTGATCATGCCCTTGGCGTTCGTAGTGGGCGGGCTGCTCAATCGAGCCCTGTTGATGATTGGCTGGGGAGCATGACCGAGAAGCTCTTTTCCTGTCCCTTGTGTGGAAATCGTTTCGATCCTCAAGAGCACCTCGCTTGCGGATCCTGCCCGCTGCATAAGGACTGCAGCATGGTTTGTTGCCCGGCATGTGGCTACAGCACTGTGGATGCGAGCCAGTCGAAGGCCGTCAAGTGGATATCTTCAATTCTGAAGAAGGATGCGGATCGTGAGAAGGCGTAGACGCAGGCGACATCATCGCAGATCCCATGCCGCGCCAAGAACCTTGGCAGAGGTTTGTCCTGGTGCTCAAGTGCGCATCATTGATCTGAAGGGCTTGTCCGCGCCTTCGCGTGCGAAACTGCTGGCGCTTGGCATTTGCCCTGGACGGTGCGTTGAAGTGATCCGCCATTCTCCGGTGACCTTGGTTCGTGTCGAGCACTCTGAACTCGCCCTAGAGGCTGAGTTGGCGAGCGGGGTCAGGATCGAGCTAATGCAGACGGCAGCATCCGCCGACTGACCTTATAGACGAGATCTCGGAGTCTAGGTTCCGTCGCCACGAGCCATTGACGCATCCGGCCATTTAGTTTCCCACAATCGAAGCTAAGCTATTGGCGTGATTGAAGCCCTACAATCCTCATTGGTGAAAGCAGGGCGCTCCTTCTGGACGTGGCATAGACATCATCCTCGGTGTCTAGTCGCCCAACCCTCCAAATAAGGCCCAAGATGTGACCTGCAGATATCAACATTGCATGGCAATAAGTAGGGCCGGAACTTGCATGTGAACCATTAATGCCGATTGGGAAGTATACGACTTGAAAGACCAGCGCGGCAGGAATCCTAGGCGTAGCCAGTCTTCTATTGCGGGCATGGGCTAATTCGATGTATGGACGAGTTGTCCCAGTTAGGCATCCCTTTGGTGATGCATTAAGCCGACATAGCACAGGCTGTTCCGAATTCAATCCGACACAATGGGCAACACAAGAATGCAGAGGGTGAAATGAAACTCTTATCTAGGAGATCGCGTGATCGAAATGCAAAGATTCTATCGATCATGTTGATATGCGTCGTGATGACCCTGCTCTCAGGATGCACAGAAGAGATGTCCGACTCTGTATCGCTGCAGTACTTCGGGGTTTCTTGCACATTGATTACCGCGCCAGATGGCACAAGCATAGTCAGTGATCCTTACGCGGATCTACCGCGCCCTGCAGGGCTCGATGTGCTGCCCAGCGATTTGGCAGCGGACGTGGTGACAGTTAGCCATGCCCATTTCGACCACAGCAATGTGGATGCTGTTGGCGGCGAGCCGCGCATCATCCGCGAGCCAGGATCCTACCAGGTAGGTATGGTGAAGATAGCCGGCTATGAAAGCTATGAGGGATCTCCATCCGGTCCATCAACGATCCACAATACGGTTTTCGTATTCGAAATCGGAGGGATCAAGATCGTACATATGGGAGATGCGGGCCTGCTTACGCCTCCGGATCTGCTGGCTGCTGTCGACGAGGCGGATGTTGTCATCGTCAATGTTGATGGCTATGTGCTCCCATTTGATCAGCTCCTGCCACAGATGCAGGCAATCAACGCGCGCACGATCATTCCGTCGCATTACAGCATCGATGGGCAGGATCGTTTCTATACATGGGCTACGCTCGAAGAGTTCTTGCGGATCCTGCCATCGGAAATAGTTGTAGCGCGAGAGGGCAGCGAGATCCAGGTGACGGCGGGCATGCCCAATCAGTTGTTGGTTCTTTCCCCGGCCGCTCTTGAGGATTAGAAGAAGCACATATCGGAGCTTGCCCTTGAAGCCTATAGAGCGAGCGGGATCAGAGTCGAGATAAGGGAAGCGACAGTATCTGTCGGCTGACTTTGTGGACGGGATCTAAAAGTCTAGGTACCGTCTCCTCTATTTTGAAATTCCAATAGCGCGCGCAAATACCCAGCATGCCGACGCCCTGCGGTGCAGGTATCTGGTTGCGCTCCACTCAGGCAAGATGGTAGAGTATTTTCTATTCTGACCAGAGAAAGAAGGTAGGAAAGGCAATGACGGAGTGAGCCATCGGATTACCAAAATGAAAGCCGCTGAAGCCCGCGAATTCGGAACGCGCCTTGCCTCCTTGGTCGAAACCGGGAAGATGAACGAAGCCTGCAACTTACTAGCGCCGCTCCTCTCGGAGCGGATACCCTTTCCCGCGTTGGGACGCATCGGCGAGATCCTAGGAAAGAAGCCGCGCAAGGCGGTGAATGCCTTCTTGGATGAGATCGCTGCCGGGAAGAGCATGGGTGGATGGGTGTTGATCGGAAGCGCGTTGGGCCAGCAACTGGCCGATGATCTAGTGGGAACTCTCGCGCGCTGCAGGCGTTATGTGGCACAAGCCGGTGTCTGGTACGCGGCAGACATATTCGGGGAACGTGTTCCGGGTCCGGCATTAGTCTCTGATTTCGAACGGGCATTGGATCTGCTCGGCCCATGGCGAGGCGATCGCAACCGATGGGTCCGGCGAGCTGTTGGAGTTGCGGTTCACTTCTGGGCCAAGCGCTCGAGGGGAGCAGACGAGCTTCGTCCACGGGCGAAGGATTTGCTCGGCTTTCTTGAGCCCATGTTCTCTGAATGGGAGATTGACCCGGCCAAGGGTGTGGGCTGGGGCTTGAAAACGATTGGCAAGTATTACCCCGATTTACTTGCGGCGTGGCTTCCAAGCCAGCTCGGGCGTCGTCACCGGGCGCTGATGCTGCGCAAGGCGCTGAGATATTTGCCACCTGATATGCGCCAAGCCGTCGAGGAGAGGCGGGAAGCTTGAAGCTCGAGTTCGAGGAATACCGACCGCGCAAGATCATCAACGTCCACAAGCATGTGGACGGCCCCTGGTTCTGGAGCAAATACAGCGCGCATCCCTACGTTGGCTGCCGCAGCGGATGCGAATTCTGCTACTCGCGCGGAGGCCACTATCTTGGAAGCCGCGATCCGGACACTTTCGACACGTTGATCCGAGTGAAGATCAACGCCGTAGAGTTAATGCGCAAGGAACTCCCCCGGAAAGAGAAGGAGATCATCGTCGCAGGGGATTGGCAGCAGCCGGCTGAAGACCGATACCGCTTATCACGCGGCATGCTGGAAGTTGTGCTCGAACATGGCTTCCCGCTCTTCATCGTTGAGCGCTCTCCACTGCTCACCCGTGATCTGGATTTGCTGGTTGATATCAACAAGCGTTCGTGGGTCGGAGTTGTGTACAGCATCAGCAGCCTCGATCCGGCGTTGAAACGCGCCTTTGAGCCTCGCAGCCCAGGCGTGAAACGACGCCTTAAGGCCATGGAGGAAATCGCCCGGTCAGGGATCCGGGTTGGAACATCAATGATGCCCATCTTTCCCTACGTGGGTGATAGTGAGGATCACCTGGAAGACTTGGTGTTGGCGACCAAGGATAGCGGAGGCTCGTTCATTCTCGCCGGTGGATTGACCATGCAAGGTGTGCAAGCCGAGAGAACTCTGGCCGCGCTGCGCAATCTGGACCCTGCGCTCGAAGGGCGCTGGCGGGGGCTGTACCACTGGCGACCGGGTGGCAAACCTATCTATGCTCCGCCGGATGCATATAGCGCGCGGATGGGTTTGCTGATTCGGGAGCTATGTGCGCGTCATGGATTGCCAGATCGCATCCCGCGCTACATTCAGCCCGGGCCGCTGGCAACCAACACGCGTATCGCCGAGAAGCTGTTCCTCAAAACCTATGATCTTGAGCTCGAGGGCGCCAGAAGCAGCAAGATCTGGGCGTATCGCAAGGCTGCCTGGACCGTGGATGAACTGTCGGAAAGCGTGGCTGAGATCCATGAAAGAGAAGGCCAAGCTGGACTGGAGAAGCTTCCTTCGGTCGGCAGGAGCATAGCAACAGAGATCGCACGCTGGATTGGATCGGTCGATAAGGTGGAGGTCAAATCCACTGGGAACGGTGCACCATCCAAGTCCTGAGTTCGTGAAGATCTCAGTTTTCTTGGCCCAAATCCAGATGGGGCGCGATGCGGGGGACCGTCTTCAGGCGTCTGACATCCTTGTTGGCCTCGGTGGATTCGGCGTGCAGATCCCGCGCAAGCCGATCTACCGCAATGATGATGACTTGAGTTTTCGTCAGACCGTGTTCGCGGGCTAGCGCATTGATCTGGTCATG
>DAOVIK010000421.1 GCA_030673735.1 Anaerolineae bacterium | reverse complement strand
TCACTGCGCGCCCCGCCATAGGTCATGGCCAAGGCCAGCGAGATGCTGTATGGCGAGTAGATCAGGTTGTCATATTCCCCAGACAACTCATGGTACAGGTCGAGGGCAAAAGCCGAGTTCCCGGCGACAAGCGCCTCAAGATCTGTGTCTTCAACCGATGGGGATGATTCCCTTTCTAGCTCAGACCGCAGCTCCCCCGCTTGCGCCGGCATGATGAGACCGCATCCGATCACGCTGCCGCCTGCAATCCCAAGTATGAGCAGCCACAGCACAAATCTACGGGCCTTATCAGACTTCATGGCCCACATCTCCTCTTCCTACGCCGCGGGATTCATCACCCGCCCAATGAAAAGCACCGCGCCGGTCTGTATATCACGGATCAGGAAGATGAACGGTCGATCGACCGAGACCTCGATGGGAGGATCCATGATGGCGGTTAAGGACATGATAACCGCCGTAGCCGCAGCAGCTTCTGTACCCTCTTCGTCCACGGAAACGAACGCCTTGTGCAGCACATCGCTGATGAAGAGATTCCGTCCGCCATCCATGGCGGAGAAATCCGCCCCACTCCCGAAGGCGGTAGGCATGCCCATCGCGATAAGAACTTGAGACAAGCCGATTTGCGATTCGAATTCGAAGCGTGGCATGCTCAGCGAGACCTGGCGCCCATCCAGTGCAGCCAGCGCGGCATCGAGCCACTCAGAGTCCATTGCGCGCTCGATGGCCTCGAACTCGCCCTGGTCTGGAAGGATGATGTCCATCGCCATCTGGCCGCCAACGTAGGCGCGCTCGACGATCTGATAGCCATCCCCCTTGGCATAGCGCATCGACTCCGACTGATGCATCATCGGAACAGTCACCCTTCCGCCATCGAGCAGGTAGAAGGCCCCATCCTGCGTGGCTTCCTCGTTGAAGGGATGCATCCACGCCGCATTGAAGTAAATGGCGTTGGCCAGCACCAACCGAGTCATCTGATCCACCGCACCCTCGGGGATCAGATCCTCGATTCGACCCTCGGTCTCGTCGCTGACCCAGGCATTGATTTCCTGCCGGGCCTGCTCCGCCGCGGCTACATAATCCACCAATCGCATGCCGGCCCCGTAGTTCAGCGCCAGCAGGTCGAGGTATTCCTCCAGGAACGTGTAATCCACTTGTCCCCAGATCGAGTTAGCTATGTTGATCTTGAAGCCCTCCTGCTCGCCATCGGGCATCTCGATCGGCTCCCCACGGCTCTCAAGCTCCAGATCGAGGGCGTTGAACGCCGGGTGCAGGTGTGCCTGGGTAAGATTGAAATGCAGCGTCTCTGCCATCTCCAGTTCTGTGTCACTGCGCGCCCCGCCGTAGGTCATGGCCAAGGCCAGCGAGATGCTGTAGGGCGAGTAGAACAGGTTGTCATACTTCCCGGACAGCTCGTGGTACAGGTCGAGGGCAAAGGCCGTATTCCCGGCGACCAGCGCTTCTAGATCCGAGCTCCCGACCGATGGGGATGATTCCCTTTCCAATTCGGAACGCAACTCTCCGGCTTGCGCTGGCGCAGGGCCACACCCAGCCATGCTACTCCCTCCAATTACTAATGCGAGAAACAGTAGAACCGCTCTGCGAATACTTCCGATGCTCATGATTCAACACTCCC
>DAOVIK010000320.1 GCA_030673735.1 Anaerolineae bacterium | reverse complement strand
GGCTTCCGTGAAGGAGCGTCTATCAGCCAGTCCGACGATTGGCTTGATGAGTTGGATGATTTGATTGAGAACGTGGTAATCTCGCTTTGTCAGCCAGCCGGTTTCCTGATCAACACCTCGCGGGTAGATCAGACGGTTGGGCTGGTTGATGTAGACCACGTAGGGCTTCCGCAGCACCTTGGCCATGCAATATGCGATCCATGCGCCCGGTTGATTGGCGCCCACGAAAGCGTCCACATCTCTGAAGCGCAGAGAAAGGATAGGGGCTAAGATGCTTGAGAGGACCATCGCGATGGCGTCGCGCAGGGGGAACCACCGCGGCAGCTGTGGCAGGAACGTCCTAACGCCGACGGTGTCGATGATATCCGGATAGCAGGCCTCTTTGTCGAGCGTAGGCGCAAAACACACCACGTCGTGGCCCAGACGCCGTAAGCCCAGTACCTCTTCGAGCACCAAACGCTCCCCTCCACCGCTGTAGGCGAAACCACAATGAAAAACCGCGATCTTCAGGCTTCCGTCACTCATCCGAATCACTCCTTGATCACATCGATGTTTGACGCAGGTTCCGATGTCACACTGCCGTCATCAACCGGGATCCGTTGCGGACCACCTTCTACCGATACCGACTCAATCATGTTCTTGTTCGCTTCGACCCACTGACACAGGTCATCCAAACCTTCTTCGACGCTCGTCGTTGGTTCCCAGTTCAGGTCCTGCTTGGCATTGCCTACATCCGACACGTAGACGCGTTGGTCGCCCAGCCGCCAATTCCCGAAAGTGAGTGGGATGGCGCGATCAAGCTTGACTTCCAAGCGATAGATCAACTCAAGCAGCGATGAGGTGTTTTGTGGCCCCCCCCCGATGTTGTACGCACGCCCACTGCAAGCATCGATGCATTCAATCGCTCGCTCATAGGCGGCTATCAGGTCCTGCACGTGAAGCACGTCTCGCACCTGCCGCCCATCTCCGTAGATGGTGATCGGGCGACCGAGCACTGCTGAAATAACAAAATGCGATAGCCAACCCTGATCCTCGAAGCCAAATTGGCGCGGTCCATAAACGCAGGATTGACGAAACACAACAGTCTTCAGACCAAAAATGCGAGCATAGTCGATGGCATAGAGGTCACAAACACCCTTGGAACAGCCATAAGGCGAGTGCAGATCAATGGGGAATTCCTCAGGAATGCCTAGGGGGTAGTCAGGCGTGTAGTAGCGTAGATTCCCATTTGTGCGGCGCAGTTTATTGAGCTGTCCGTAAACCTTGTTGGTGGATGCGTAGAGAACGATAGGCGATGGATCGCTCACGCGCGCCGCTTCGAGGACGTGCAGCCCTCCCTGGGCATTTACATTGAAGTCATATAGCGGATTCCCGACGGAGGACGTAACAGCCACCTGTGCGGCTAGGTGCGCCACGACGGACGTGCCTTTCATGGCTTTGTACAAGGGAACATAATCCCGCACGTCAGCGCGCAAGATGCTGAGATTGCCGTTGCTGCGTCCTTCGAGCCAGGCAGCGTTTAGCTCCGCGCTGGGCCGGGCGAAATTGTCGTAAACCACAACTTCCCAGCCCCTATCCAGGAAGTGCGCAGCTAGATTGCTGCCTATGAAGCCGCACCCCCCAGTTATCAGCATCTTCCCCTGTGCCTTATTGGTGCTCATTGCGGACTCTCCTTATGACGCCCTGAAGCTTTCGCGTTCTTTGCGGGCGTTGTTCGAAGGACCTCCGTCGCGGTGTGACTGCTCATCCTTAAGGATCTGGCCAACTGAATCGATTCCCTTCACGATGTGGTCATGAATCCTTTGCAACTGCTGGAGCATTTCATGCATACCGGAGTCCTTCACGAAGAAGGCTTCTGCCCCAACCTCGAGCGCCTGCTGCCTCCAACCTTCTTCGCCAACCAGGAACAGTACGCGACTGTCCGGAAGCGCATTGATGATCATTTCGGTCGCCTCAATCCCAGATACGCCTGGCATGTTCTGATCCATGAGCACAACATCGGGCGTATGCTTCTCCGCAAGCTTGACCGCCTCTATGCCATCTTTGGCCTCAGCCACGACATCGATCCAGTCAACGCTTTCCAGAAACGCGCGCAGATGCTTGCGAAATGCCTTGCTATCGTCGGCTATAAGCAGCCTCAGTTTCATCTCGCTTCTAGTCATTCAGATGCTCTTGCTCACTTGCGAAAATGCCACGCGGCATCCCCCCTGCCTTCTTGAGACGGCACAATCCTGAATGCGCATGGCCGGGACAGATCCCATCTTGAGGCGCGGACTGCTGGCAGTGCTGACAATCGACGGGTGCACATGGACTGCCAGGCATGGCTATCTATCCTTCCCTTCCTCCCCCCACAGCTTGATCACGCTCTCCCACGTAAATCCCGGCGGCTCTCTTAGCTGAGCGATCATTGCTGAGGCCAGCCCGGCCGCCATGCCATCCTCTTGGTGGGGTGCCGGATCGATGGCTGGATCTGTGAGAATGGCGCTCTCATCCAACAACTGCTGCAACCTTCTTTGCAGCCTGCGGCGCTCCTTATGCATCCAGGCAGAAAGGGGATCCCGGTCCGCATCACTGAGGCCGATGTCTTCCAGCATTGCCCGATTCAGCCTCGCGTTGAACCGTCTCTTGATGTCGGTGTCATTGCTGTCGATCATGGCCAGGTCATAGTTTGCCTGAGCGATCTCGAGGCTTTCCTGGGCCTTTTGCAG
>DAOVIK010000260.1 GCA_030673735.1 Anaerolineae bacterium | reverse complement strand
GTCCGTCTTGATGGACACCGCATGGGGATTGAGTCGTTTTCGAGGGAAGGGCGTCATGGCACTGGTCTCATTCAATGGTATACGATTGCATCATTATCTGGCGATGCTGCTGGGGATCCCGCTGCTGCTCTTGCTCCTGGCTTCCTGCGGTCCGGCTGAAGACACGGCCACCGCGCCTGTGGTTCGCGGTGTGACCGGAACGGTGGTGGACGAACAAGGGATTGCCGTCCCTGGAGCCATGGTCAGGGTGCAGGCCACGGAAATCGCAACCACCACCAACCTGGAAGGAGAATTCGCTCTGCCGGACGTAGAGCCGGGAGTGATGGTAACCATCAGTGCCTGGAGGGATGGCTATTACTGCGCCAAGCTGGAAGAAGTCACGCCGCCCAGCGCGAATGTGTCACTCACGCTCATCCGTTACCAGACCAACGACAATCCGGATTACGAATGGGTTCCGCCGACGGGTGAGGATTCATGCTTCAGCTGCAAGTCCGGCGTGACCGAAATATGGCTCGAGAATGCCCACGCAGGTTCGGCCACCAATCCACGCTTCCTGAGCATGTACAACGGGCAAGATCTCAGCGGCAACCAGAGCCCGCTCACGCGACTTGGCTTCCACCGTGATTACGGCAGCTTCCCTCTACGTCCCGATCCCGATCAGCCCTATTTCGGCCCAGGCTATAAGCTTGATTTCCCGGATACGGCGGGTAACTGCGCGGCATGCCACATCCCGGGTGCAGCGATCGATGATCCCTACGGAACTGATCCCAACGCAGCGAGCGGGGTGAATCAGTTCGGCGTGCACTGCGATTTCTGCCACAAGGTGGCTGACGTGACGCTTGATGAGGCCACCGGCCTGCCCTACGCCAACATGCCGGGCGTGCTCTCGATGGATATTCGCCGACCGTTTCCGGAGGATCCGCTGCGCTACCAGCTTTTCTTCGGAACCTTCGACGATGATAACGTGCCGGAAGAGGACACAAAGCTTCCGCTGATCATGGAAAGCCAGTTCTGCGCGCCTTGCCACTTCGGCGTTTTCTGGGACACGGTTGTCTATAACTCCTTCGGAGAGTGGCTGGAAAGCCCCTACAGCGATCCGGATAGCGGCCGCACCTGCCAGCAGTGCCACATGCCAGCCCCGACCATCCTGGATGGGGAAGTGATGACAAACGTGGCGCCCGAATCGGTGGGGGTGGAACGCGATCCGATGACCATTCACGCTCATCTACAGCCCGGCGCCGCGGCGGAGGAATTCCTGCAAGATGCGGTGGAGATGGAGGTTACCGCCGAGCGCGAGGGGGATCAGGTGCATGTGCGGGTGAGCATCACCAATCACAACACAGGACACCATATACCCACCGACTCGCCGCTGCGCCAGATGATCCTACTTGTATATGCAACCGATGCCGAGGGAGGGATGCTCGACTTGAACGAGGGTCCAACCGTACCCGAATGGGGCGGGGAAGGCGATCCCTCTCACGGATATTATGCCGGCCTGCCAGGGATGGGCTTCGCCAAGATCCTCATGGAGTTATGGACCGAAGTCGCGCCTACGGGAGCGTACTGGAATCCTACCGTGCTCATAAGCGACAATCGTCTAGCAGCTTTTGCCACCGACACCAGCGATTACATCTTTGTTGCGCCAGAGGTGGGAATGGTAACGATCGAAGCCAAGCTGCTCTTCCGACGGGCATTCATCGAGTTGATGGATCAGAAGGGTTGGGATGCTCCTGACATTCTGATGGAACATGCCGTGCTTACAGTGGAGGAATGACAGCTAGCGACTGGGCATTCACCAATGTAAGTGGTGCCTCTCGTCTCCCCAGGAATTCTTTGGGCAAGGATCTCACCTACATAGTTGCTTTGTGAGCAGGTCGGAGAACGATATCCTTCGCCGCTCGTCGTTCACCCCGGACGCTATTATTGGGGCCCTGATGCTTTGACAGGGGTCGCTGCACTTTTCAGGATGACATCTGATTCCCTAGGTGCAACGCACTTCCAAAGTGCGTTGCACCTAGGATTGCAGGAGCGAACTGCCCCTACGATCCGTTCAGGATGCTTTTGTCCATATGCAGTACTTGCTTGAAATGGAGCACCGTAGAGACGCACAGCTGTGCGTCTCTACAATCTAGCCGTCCCGGTGAAATTGACCTTTTCATCTTCTCCACAATGCCATCGTAGGGGCGTTGCATGCAACGCCCACCGGATCATCAAAGAGGAGGAAACTGGCTTTCGGGACGGACCATAGGGCATCGAGAGAGCGGCCATCGCCGGCTGGCCCAGATCCTTGACGGCGGGGCGGCGCAGGAAATTGAGGCTCCAAGAGATAAACATGATCATCCAAGGAACAGAAAAACGGGCCGTCCACCTGGGACGGCCCTGTGTCTATTCTGCCATATAGCTGGGCTCTTCCTTGGGTTTCGGCTCAATGAGCCGCTTCCAGACCCTGCGGCTGAGGAAGAGGAGAACCAAAACGGTCGAGAGGATTGGAGCAAGCAGGAACAGGGAGAACCTGCCCAGCGTGCCCGCGGTAGCGAATCCCAGAGGGTATCCGACGATAATCTCAAGCAGACCGGCCCCGATGCCGAGGACACGCATCCATCCCTTCGGCTGCAGCATGATGCCAGCAGTAACCACACCCCACCCGATCATTGCCACCCAGTTCAAGCGCTGCACAAGGATGAATAGAGGCGCGCCGACATTGATGATACGGTTCCAGCTGGCGATGCCGTTCATCATGCAAGTGACGATGGCCATGCCGGTGAACATGGACAGCAAGGTGCGTCTCATAGGGGCGCGCCTCACGCCCAACATGAGGAAGAAGAACATGACCAGGTTGGGGATGAACAGGGGGAAGAAGATCGGCGGCTGGTTGGCGGCCATGAAAGGGATATTAATGAACCAAGTGGCGGGCAATGCAAGCACAATCGCGATCACCGCCAGAGAGGAAGCCCAAGTGGTGCCTACTATGAATCCATATGCGCTCACTGCGTACATCACCCCGGCAACAATGCCGACATCTGACAGCGCGGGGAAGATGTACTTTAGCAATATCTCGCTGCCCGGTTCGCCGGCCTCGAAGTTCAAAGAAGGAATGTACCAGTTCATGAAGAGATAGATCGTACCGAAGATGCCCAGCACCGCGCCGATGATGCACAAAACTGCTCCAAGTGCTCTTCTTTCCTTCATGTCTCAACTCTCCTCAGTTTGATT
>DAOVIK010000233.1 GCA_030673735.1 Anaerolineae bacterium | reverse complement strand
CCCATCCAACCGATCCGCATCCAAGAACACGCGGTCATTCACTGCATCTCGCAGCAAATCACTCTGATCTTCCGGGGTCAGTTTCCCCGCGCCCGCGACCAATTCCCATCCCTCGGCCAGCTTCAGCTTGCCCGGAACCTTGATGAGGTGCGGCTTGTCGCTGCGCAACTGTGGATAGCGCACAAAGGAAACCTTGCTTCCTGGCTGCCAGAGAAGGACCTCATCGCCCATGTGCAGCAGCTCCAAATCGCCGATCACAGCCTGCCGGTTTCCAGTCTTGCCGGCGGAAACGAATTCAAGTCCTCGAGATACCTGCTCAAAGCCCACGTCACGCAAGTGCGGATCCATACTCGTCACAGCCTGCCGGATGAGGGCTCGCTGCACAGCAAGCGGCAGATCAAGCAAGGGTTCCACGCGCAGTAGCGAGGCTCGTTCCCCGGTTCGCGATACTACTCGTGGCCAAGCATCCCGGATCAGATCCTTATGCAACTGGGCAATGGCAGACATCACGTGCCCGGTCCTCAGCAAGACGTTGCGAACACCCGGATTGTAGGTTTCCAACTCGGGAAGCAACTCGTGGCGCAATCGATTGCGGAAGAAGGACGGATCTTGATTGGTGGAATCCTCAATTGGAGCAAGCCCCTGTTCCCTGCAATGACCCGATGTCTGCGCCCGGGTCAGTTCAAGAAGTGGGCGGATAAGATCCACGCCCTCGCCCTCAGGAATATCCACCCAATCGTCGAGCGCCGTCGACGGAAGCATCCCGCTCAGCCCGCTGGGGCCGGAGCCTCGCAGGAAGTGCATCAAGATCGTCTCCACCTGATCGTCGGCAGTATGCCCGGTGGCGATCACTGTGGCTCCGTGTTTATTTGCCGTGCGCGCCAGGAAGCGATAGCGCAGCAATCGCGCAGCTTCCTCCAGTGAGCGCCCCTGATCAGCAAAGGCGCGCACGTCTCCGGCTTCAATTGCCGCCTGGATACCGTATCGCTCTGCCATCTCTCGGCAAAAATCGGCGTCCTCGCCGCTATCGGCGCGAAGTTGATGATCGAAGTGTGCAAGTACAAGGGAGTATCGAAGGCGATGCAAGCAATCCAGAAGGCAAAGGCTGTCCGCTCCCCCAGAAACTCCCACGATGACCGGCTGCTTGGCCTTCAATATGCCTGTACGCGAGATGAAATCCGCTACCCGGGCGCTGGAATCCATGGCCCAGGCATTATAGCATCGGCG
The DNA here is from genome assembly GCA_030673735.1 of Anaerolineae bacterium. Taxonomy (GTDB): domain Bacteria; phylum Chloroflexota; class Anaerolineae; order Anaerolineales; family E44-bin32; genus W1033. The sequence goes on along the minus strand of DAOVIK010000233.1, from coordinate 2,257 downwards.
CTCCACCGGAACACGCTTCCCAGACTGTGGGCATTGTGCCCTGGCCGGCCCCGAGGTATAATCGCTGCTTGGTCGCCGGCACCTCATCGAGGTTTCCCAATTGGCATTTAACCCGCTCAACTGGCTTCTCGGGCTCTTTTCGCTCGATATAGGAATCGATCTCGGAACCGCGAACACACTGGTCAACGTTCGCGGCAAGGGAATCGTCATCAATGAGCCTTCCTGGGTCGCAATCGAGAAGAAAACCAGACGACCGTTGGCCATCGGCGCCGAAGCCAAGGCGATGGTCGGGCGCACGTCATCAAACGTTCTTGCGGTACGTCCCCTGCGCGATGGCGTGATCTCAGAATTCGACATCACCGAAGCCATGCTGGAGTATTTCATCGGCAAGGCACACGAGCAGAGCATCGTGCCCGTTCCGCGCCCGCGCGTGGTCGTGGGAGTGCCCAAAGGCGCCACAGAGGTCGAAAAGCGCGCGGTCTACGACGCCTGCATGTCGGCTGGCGCGCGCGAAGCCTACTTGATCGATGAGCCAACCGCTGCTGCATTGGGAGCCAATCTTCCCATCAGTGAAGTGCCTGGGACGATGATCATCGACATTGGCGGCGGGACGACGGAACTCGCCATCTTCTCGATGGGTGATACAGTCATGTCCCGATCGATGCGTATCGCTGGCGACGAGATGGACGTCGATATCGTCAATTACGTGCGCAGCAAGTACAACTTGCTTATCGGCGAACGCATGGCCGAGGCGGTCAAGATCAGCATGGGCTCCGCGTACCCACTCAAGGAAGAACAGATCACCACGGTGCGCGGTCGCAACCTGGTCAGCGGTCTGCCCGAAGCGGTGGAGATCTCCTCCGTCGAGCTTCGTGAGGCCCTTGCCAATTCCGTGCGGACCATCATCGACATGGCCAAGGATGTCCTCGACGAGACACCACCCGAAATCGTGTCTGATTTGATGGAAATGGGTGTTTGTTTGGCCGGCGGTGGATCCCAATTGCAGGGCCTGGATGAAAGGCTCAGCAGCGATCTTCGCATGCGCGCATGGGTTGCAGAGGACCCGATGACTTGCGTAGCACGTGGCGCTGGATTGGTCTTGGAAGACCTGGATGAAAACCGCAGGTATCTGACGGGACTCGAGCGGACCCGGGGCTAAAAACCAAGGAGAGGAGTAGCGGGGCCGTTGGCCTCGCTCTTTAGTGCAAATGAGTCGTGCGCGTTCTAGAGCATTCTTCGCACTGATCCTTGCCCTCGTCGCCGTTGCTTTGATATTCCTAAGCCTGGGCGGCTATCTCGATTTCGCTGAGGGAGCTATATTACGTCCTCTGGCCGGTATACAAGGCTGGTTCTCTGCCCGCTTTGCCGCCATTCGCGACCTGCTGACTGCGCCGCGTGATGTCGCCACGTTGCGTGCCCGAATCGCGGAGCTCGAGGCCGAAAACGCCTTGCTTGAGCAAGAAATCATCGGCCTGCGTGAGCAGGTCACTGAAACCGGAATATTGGCCGCTCTGCTTGACTTCGCGCGGTCGCAGCCCGAAAGCCGCTATCTAGCGGGCCGAGTGATCGGCAGGGACGTCAGCCCATTCCTGCGCTCGATCTGGATCGGCGTGGGTTCCGATGATGGAGTGTCCCACGGGATGCCTGTGGTTACCAACCAAGGCCTGGTAGGGCGCGTGGTAGAAATCTTCCCAACGGTTTCCCGCGTCCAATTGATCACGGATCCTCAATCCAAAGTCAACGTGCGCCTTCAGGATTCGCGCGCCGAGGGGAGCCTTGAGGCAGAACTCAGCGGCGAGCTTCACGTTGAAATGATCTCCCAAGAAAAGACCATCAATCTGGACGAACTGGTACTCACCTCAGGCCTGGGTGGCAACTACCCGTCCGACATTCCGATCGGCCAGGTCCTCAGCATCCACAAGAGAGATTACGAGCTCTTTCAAGAAGCCACGGTCCAATCTTCGGTAGATTTCTTCAACCTCGAGATCGTCCTCGTCATCACCAGCTTCCGTCCTTTGCCCATCGGCGATACCAGCCGCTGAGTGGAACTATGATTTACGCTGTCGGTGTTCCGCTACTGGCTCTTCTGGCCGTGCTGCAATCAAGCGTTCTCAGCTATCTTCGCTTTCTAGACGGCCGCCCGGACCTGGTCCTGCTTGCCATCGTCGCCTGGGGCCTTACGGGGCGCGTGCGCGAAGCCATGGTTTGGGGCCTGATTGGCGGGATCTTTCTCGATCTTCTATCTGGCATGCCGGTT
>DAOVIK010000145.1 GCA_030673735.1 Anaerolineae bacterium | reverse complement strand
CCTGACTCCCTTCATGGATGGTCCCAGATTATCACTTTCAACATCATGCGTCGTTGCTGCATGTTAGTGTTTCAACTGCCTCGTCCGGCAATTACTCGCAGTATGGATCCGCCTGCGCAAGCGCCTTATCGATGATCGCCAGACCATCTGCAATCTGCTCTTCGCTGATCACCAAGGGCGGCGCGCTGAAGACCCAATTCCAGCGCACGAACGTGCTCACACCGTTCTCCCGTAGAGAGGCTGCTACCTTGCGCATCGGCTCGCTCAATGGCTGATTGAAGCCGCCCATTGGCTCACGCGTGTCGCGGTTCTTGACGATCTCGATCACCTGATGAAGGCCAGCCCCACGCACCTCTCCCAAACAGGGATGGCTATCCGCCAGCTTCTCCAATCCCGCCGCTAGCACCTTCCCCATCTTGGCGGCGCGCTCGATCAGACGTTCCTCCTCATACACTTCGATGTTGGCTATCCCCGCCGCACATCCCAGTGTATGAGCACTGTACGTCAGGCCACACCACAGCGTGTTCTCCTCGAAGTGATCCGCGATCTTGTCAGTTACCACGACCGCTCCCAATGGCACATAACCGCTCGTCAATCCCTTAGCGAGCGTCATTATATCCGGCTTGACAGAGGGGTAGTGATCGATTCCGAACCACTTGCCCGTGCGCCCAAAGCCACTCATAACTTCATCAGCGATAAGCAGAATGCCGTATGTGTCGCAGATCTCCTGCACACGCTTCCAGAAGACCTCTCCTCCCTGCAGAATTCCGCTCGAGCCGCTGTAGCCCTCCAGCATCAGCGCGGCAATGTACTCCGGGCCCTCGTAGTGAATGGTCTCCTCCAGCAGATCGGCGATGATCTCGTCCCCCTGCTCCTCGCTGCGTTCGCGATAGACAGGATTGCGATAGGCATATGGCCCATGAAAGTGCACGACCCAAGGCACGCCAGGCTCATTTGCCAGCCTGCGTGGGTCTCCGCCGGCGACCATGGCGCCGAATGTGGCTCCATGGTAGGAACGATAGCGGGTAAGGATCTTCTGCCTTCCAGTGTAGAGACGGGCAATCTTCATGGCGTTTTCGACCGCATCCGCGCCGCCCAGCGTGAAAAAGGACTTGCCCAATCCCTCCGGTGTGATGTCCCGCAGCATTTTCGCCAGACGAGCGCGCGCGTCTGTCGCAATGCCTGGATAGGCATAGCACACTTGCCCGGCCTGCTCCTGAATGGTCTTGATTAGGTGGGGATGTCCGTGGCCCACATTCACGTTGAACAATTGAGACGACCAGTCGATGTAGCGTTTCCCATCTCCGTCCCAGAAGTACACTCCCTCGCCTCGCACCATGGAATTGGGATTCCAATCTCGCTGCGAAGTCCAACTGGCGAGTGTGTGGGCTTTGTTCGCCTTGACCAGGTCGCTATGGCTTGTCTTGCTCATCTTGCCTCTCCGTTTCCATAGTCATTGCTCTTCTCAATAGAAGAGAGATCGTTCGCTTGGCTATCTCACAGAGACCATTTTCACCCCTTCATACTGTATCTGTCAATCAGGGGATATATTCTCAGCCAAGCCTCACGGCTCACCGGGTTCCTTCTTTCTTTGCGTATTCCTGGTACATCTTGTAGATGTCACCAACCGTTTCCATCTCCCAGGCGCTTTCGATCGGAAATGAAAAGCCCAACTCCTCCATGCGCAGCATCATCGATGCCAACGCCAGCGAATCCACTTGCAGGTCCTGGATCAGGGATGCTTCAAGCGTCAGCCTTTCCTCCGGGAGCATCAGCTCCTCTGACAGCAGCTTGCGAAATTCATCGAATGAGAGCATTGACTCCGGCCTTTCGCTCACGAGTACGCGCTTTCTCCAATGCCATCTGGCGTAGCTTGAACTTCTGCGGCTTTCCGGTTTGGGTTCGTGGATAATCCTCAACGATCCACAAGATCTCGGGTATCTCGTATGCCTCCAACCGAGCCCTGCTTTGCTCCACGATCTCCTTCTCAGATAAGGCGCCATCTTCTTCCAGGATCACGTATGCACACACCCGCTCAACACCCAGCGCATCCGGCACACCGACAACCGCAGCTTCCTGAACTTCATCCATCGCCGCCAATTCGTTCTCAATCTTGCCCGGATGGACGTTCTGTCCTGCGCGTATGATCATGTCCTTCTTGCGCCCGACGATGCGAATGTACCCTTCGTCGTCGATGATCGCCAGATCCCCGGTGTAGAAAAACCCATCTTCGATCCCCGGGTGTGGCTGGTTTGCCTTCGCGCCGAAGTACCCCATCATCATGCTGTCCGTGCGGCACGCCAACTCACCCATTTGTCCGTGGGGCAGAGGACGCCTTTGTTCGTCGACAACCACCACGTCCATGCCCGGCATCGCCCGCCCTACTGTCTCGGCTTGGAGCGCGGGGCTGTCTTCGAGCATCGTCGCCGCGATGCCCCCTCCCAATTCGGTCATGCCAAATCCAACATGCACTGCGGCACCGAACCGCTGCTGTATCTCTCTCGCCAGCTCGGCCGGGGATGGCGCAGCTCCAGTGGCGCAAATCAGAAGCGACGAGAGCTTGTATTTCTCGAATCCCTGCACGCGCAGCATCATCATGTAGCTGAGCGGAACCCCAATCAGAACCGTCACACGCTCCTTCTCGATGGCCTCCAGCGCTCGCACGGGGTGAAATTTGCGGTGCAGCACCAGGCGATCGCCCATGAGGAGCGCCTGTAGCATGGCTTCGAGACCAGATATCGTGTGCATGCTCATCGTGCTGAGAAATACCTGCTGCCGGCCAGCAGCCCGCACAAGGCGTGCTCCATAGCGGATCAGAACGCGCACCCAGCGCTTCAGGCGTCCGAGCGTGGGGAAGAAGTTCATCCACATCTCGCGCAGCTTCATGCTGGCGACCACCGGCGAGATCAGGCCGCGATGGTTGTGCATCACGCCCTTGGCTTCTCCCGTCGTTCCCGAGGTGTACAGAATTGTCACCAGATCCTTGGGCTCGATGTCCTCTGCCTCTTCATGGTCTTCGGCTTCTTGCTCCAGCAGGTCTCGGAATGCGTGACGCTCTTCGGAAACTTCGCCGGTGATCATGACCTCTTTCAACGACGACAGCTCAAGCCCAAGCCCTTCAAGAGCTTCCAATCCTCCGGGGATTTCGATTGCCTTCGAAGCCACAACCAGCACAGGCTCAAGCTGTCGCAAATAGGATTCCATCTGTTCGCGGCGCAGCCTGGGAGGCAGCGGAGCCACAACCGCGCCGATCTCCGCCGCGGCGAAGAAGCTGTAGATGAAATCCGCTCCCGACCAGAGCATCAATGCAACGCGATCGCCCTTGCCTATTCCCAACGACCGAAACTGATGCGCCAATGCGTGCACACGCGACTGGAGCTGGCGATACGTCGTTCGCTCGCCGTCTTCGATCATGGCCACGCGGCGTGCATAGCGCGTCGTTGCGCTACGCAATGCCTGTCCTAAGGTCATCTGCCGCGTGATCTGCTCCGGCTTGGGCATGGATCTACCCCGATCCCTCTTCCTCGCCAAATCGCATTTCATACATCCGGTAGTGCTTGTATCGCTCGGCGCCAAGTCTCTCGGCCAGCCTGACCACCGCCGGATTGAACTCCGAGGTCAGCGACCCATCCAGCCAACGATACCCTTTCGCTGCGGCCTCTCTGACAGCCCGTAGGTAGAGCAGCACATCTATTCCCCGCCGCCGGTACTGCTCCAAACGCCCGAAAAGCTTGAAGCTGACGACGTCGATACGCCGCGAATACCACAGCATCTTCAGCCATCCGATTGGGAGCATACGCCCGTTCAGATGGATCAGCACACGATTGATGTCTGGAAAGCACACCAAGAAGCCAACGGGCTTGTCATCCACTTCGGCGATCAATGCCAAATCCGGATCCAAGAAAGTGCGCATCTGCTTCGCGAAGTGCCCCCACGTCTCCTGATCCATGGGCACATGGTCGGGCAGGTGCGTCAACGTTGTGTTGAACAAGTGCCGCGCAATCTCCAGCTCGTTATCCCAAGCATCCATCCTCACATTGCGAACGACCACACCGCCGCGCTTTGCCGTGGCGTCGAACACTCGCAGAATCTGCTTCGGAAGGCTCTCAAGATTGGGGCCAAGATCGGCCAGCGATACTCGCCACGCGTAGAAATCTGACTTCTTCTTCATGCCAAAGCGCTCGGCAAACTCGCCGTAATAGAGCGGCGTGTGCGCTTCCAGCAGCGCCGGCGGCATGTCCGTCCCCTTGACGAGGAAACCCGGTTCGTCGCTTCTCCCGAAGTTCTTGGGGCCGCCAAAGCCATCCATGCCCCAATCTCGAATCTTCTTCGTTGCCGCACTTAGCAAACCGCTTGCCACCTCATAATCCTCAATCACTTCGAAGAAGCCGAATCCGCCCATGTTCACACCCAGGCGTTCGTTGCTCCGCTGATCGACGAACGCCGCCACCGTGCCGACGATCTGCCGGCCTCGCTTCGCCAGGTAGAACTCGGTCTCAGCTCGGTCAAAGAATGGATTCTTTTCAGGATTGAGCCGGTCATGCCGCTCGGAAATCAAGGGAGGCACCCAATTCGGATCTCCCCGATAGACCTTCCAAGGAAATCGAATGAATGCATTCAGATCCCTGCGGCTGCGAACCGGAGTGATCTCGACGCCGTTGGCCATGGCCTGGCATCCTCCTGACGTTTCACGTGCCAACCGCTCGGATGTCGACTTTAGTGGTCAGTGATTGAAACCCTACGCCCCGCATCGCGCGGTGCATGAATCATAATTGAAAACGTCGCACATCACCGTGCGTTCAACACAAGCACGGCATGCACGACGAACAGCGCCTGGCGTCGAAAGACGCCTAGAAAAGATGAAACAAAATGAGACCATCAACTTCGTAGCATAGACCAAACCACAGAGAAGTCAACCCATTTGCGGACGCTTCCCACAACACATAATCTTCTCCGTAGGGGTGCCCGGTCGTTCATCCCGCATGTCCTTAGCGGGACGGTCGCCCGATCCCGCTTGCAGCCAGGGACGCTCCTTCAATCCGTTCCAGCTCTTGCCTATGATTCGTAGAGACGTTGCACCGTCCGTTGTTCACCCCAGATGTTATGACTGGGGTCCCGCATGTCAATAGCGGGATGCAACGTCTCTACAACCTTCATGCAAGGGCGACTCTCTAGAATCTGCCAGTACCTTTACAAATGATGTGTAGAGACGTTTCATGAAACGTCTCTACGGTACATATCAGACGAAGATTCCGCTAGTTGCTTGGCCAATTCACTGGCAGCGGCATCGGGCATTCCGATGTGTGTCCCAATTTTCTGTTGGGAAAACGCCCCTACGACGTTTGTGTTGGCAAACCT
>DAOVIK010000098.1 GCA_030673735.1 Anaerolineae bacterium | reverse complement strand
GCGAGGCCTTGTGGTGATCGGTGAGCACGGGCGTGTGACCTGTGATCAGATTCAGGCCGTGACGCTGGTTGTAGCGGGATCAGTGAAGGGAAATATCACGGCCCAGCGAGTGGAAATAGGCAGCTCGGGGCGTGTGTGGGGGGATGTTGTGACCTCTTCGTTTTCTGCCGAAGAAGGGGCATTCTTGCGCGGCAAGATCACCATGGAAGATGAAATTGAGTTGAGCATTCCGGCTTCAGCGCCGCCAGAAATCGAATCCCCCTCTGAAGAAGAGACGGAATAGTGGTCGAGCGCGCCTCGCGATGCACGTGAAAGGCGCTGAATGGAGCGGGCTCTTAGCCCGCTCCTGTAAGTTGGATCGCTATGCCAGCTTGATTCGGCGGGGGCGCTAGGGAGTGGATCGCTGCTGGAAAACGAGCAACCACGAGCCCAAGTAAACCTCCCCCCCCGTGTCTACGCATGCCTCTGCGCTCAGGTCGGTTATCAATTCAGTGCTTCCGGCGATCTGTGCTGCATAGGTCACGCCTTCCGTCATGGTGAAGTCTCCATAGCCCAGACCGAGTTCTGGTTTTAATCCGGTGAAGAAGTGATCCTGTCCTGAGTCCCAGACAACGAGTACTTCTATGCCGGGAAGATTGCGGCCTCGAGTATTCAGTATGATGGCCTGCACGAGCGGCTGCAGCAATGCCGGATCGCACACTATCTCCCTGGATTGGAGTTCGAAAACTCGCGCAGCTTCGGGAGTAGGCGTTCTTGTGGGCACGGCAGCGGAAGTGGGCGTTCGTGAAGCTGGTCGCGGAGTGCGGCGGTCGGGGGTATTGGTTGGATCGGATGGCAAGGATGTTACAGGCGTTTGCACATATGGGGTTGGTTGCTCGCCGAGAACAGAAGCGAGCTGCGCCAGCGCGCGAGCCTCGCTTTCTGAATGGCCCCCGGCCAGGCGCTGTTGAGCCAACGCAGCCAAGGTTCTCGCTGGATCGGGATCGGAGAAGAGATCCAGTCTTTGTTGGGCGCGTGGAAGATCTTCGGTGCTTGAGAAGGCAGCGGCGATGATCGCCAAGTAATCGGCTTTGAAATCGGCGCGCAGGGTATCAGGCGCGTTATCGACATATTCCACCGGATCGATCTGCCAGGCGTAGTACAGTCCTCCAGCCAAGCCGACGACGCAACTCAACACAAAGGGAAGCAAGCTCGCGCGTCTCATGGGCTCTCAATCTCCGCGGTTGGGGAGTAGGAGCGAAGGCCGACAGCCAGTTGGTTTAAGACCTGAAGGTCCGATTGTCCAAATTCATTCTCCTCCGCGTAGGCAATCGCTTGGGAAACGATCTCCAAGGGAGGTTGAGGCCCTAGCGCCGCCAAACGCACTTGAGCGAGCTCAATATCTCCCTCGCCGGCATAGGCTTCGGCGGTCATCAAGACGTAATCCGTGCGGTAGTCTGATCGAAGTGATGAGGGATCGGTATCCACGTATTCAAGCGGCAAAACAAGCCAGCCGAGGAGGATGCCGGCAAGTAATCCGAGCGCCAAGCCAGGAAGCACACGTGTCCTGAAGGTCATCGCAAAGAAGACTACCACGAGCGGTAGTAATGCGCTATAAGGTCGGAAGCGAGCACTGCGATCGTGTTCCGGATGATAAAACGAAAGAGCCCAGCACGCTTGCTGTTGGGCTGGATCAAGGCGGTTATCACCGCTATACTATAATTGCAAGGTGCCGAAGGTGGGAGTCGAACCCACACTCCCGAAGGAACGCGAGTTTGAGTCGCGCGCGTCTGCCATTCCGCCACTTCGGCGCCCCGGAAGTATAGCCAAAGCGCCGCACGCGGTCAAGTTTTCTCCCGCTGCCCACTGGTGGGACAACAGTTCAAACGATGCGATTGGGAATCATAGGATTGCCGTCGTCAGGAAAGACGACACTATTCAAAGCGCTCACAGGTGCAGACCTGCAGGTTGAAGACTGGTCGGGTGGCGGACGAGTGCAAGTTCATGCCGCGGTCGTGGACATACCCGATCCCCGCCTGGATGCTCTGAGTGAGATGCAGCGTCCACGCAAGACAACCTATGCCAAGGTAACCTATGCTGTGGTAGGCGGCTTGCAAGTTGATCCAGGACAGCATGGTTTTCCCGGCAAATTCGTCAATCAGCTCGACCAGATGGACGGGCTGATTTTGGTATTGAGAGCTTTCGAAGACCCCGCGATCCCCCATCCCTCTGGGAGCGTGGATGCTTCGCGTGATCTGAGAACCATGCTGGCGGAGTTTCTGCTGCACGACATGATGGCCGTGGAACGGGCCCTGGATGGTCTTAGGGAGCAGAGACAGAAGCGGGGAGCACAGGAGCGCGTCGAGATAGACCGCCGGCTTGCGCTGTTCGAGCGACTGGCTGCCACGCTGAATGAGGAAAGGCCTCTTCGCGTGATGCATCTCGATCGTGACGAGGAGCAGCTATTGGCCGGCTATGGGTTGCTCACGCATAAGCGGTTGCTGTCCGTGGTAAACATCGCTGAGGGCGGCACTGCGCCGGAACTTGGATCCATAGGGGAAGAGATGCAATCCATCGCCATGCAGTGCAAGCTGGAGATGGAAATTGCTCAATTGCCCGAAGAAGAAGCGGATGCCTTCTTGATGGAATATGGCATCGAGGTGTCCGGTCGGGCTCGAGTGATCCAGTCATCATTTGAGGTGCTCGGACTGCTGTCGTTCTTCACCGTGAGCGATCCTGAGGTGCGGGCTTGGACGCTGCAAAGGGGTGGCACCGCGCTGGATGCGGCAGATACAATTCATACGGACATGGCGCGCGGTTTCATTCGCGCCGAAGTAATTCAGTGGGATGAGCTAGCAGACTTGGGCGGGCTTACGCAGGCACGCGGAGTGGGGAAGCTTCGCCTGGAGGGAAAGGATTACGTCGTGGCAGACGGCGACGTGATCTATGTGCGTTTCAATATCTGAGGAGTGATGATGGCACAGACGACATACAAGCAGCAGGCCTGGAGTCTTGAAGATCTTTATTCGGGCTTTGATACACAGGAGATGCAAGCGGCCCTTGATGAAGTCAAGAGCGGAGCGGAGGCTTTTGAAGCAATGCGCCCCAAGCTTTCTCCAGACATAAGCGAGGAGACCTTCCTGGAGATGCTTGATGCATATGAGGCGTTGTCACGCACCGTACGACGCGTGGGCTACTATGCGCAGCTTCGCTTTGCCGAAGACACGCAGAACCAGGAAGCACAGAACTTCCGGGCTCAGGTGCAGCAGCTTCTCGCCAAGGTGGATAACACCACCATGTTCTTCAAGCTTTGGTGGAAAGCACTCGATGATGAACCGGCCGAGCGCTTGATGCAACCAGCGGAGGGATACCGCTATTGGCTGGAAGTTCTGCGGCTGCAAAAGCCCTACACGCTGAGCGAGCCTGAGGAGCGTGTGATCAACTTGAAGGACGTAAACGGACCGAATGCCTTGGTGACCCTGTATACCGCGATTACCAATCGCTATGCATTCCGATTGAAGGTTGATGGAGAGGAGAAGGAGCTTACCCGTGGGGAGTTGATGGTGCATGTTCGCAAGCCGGATGCTGATCTGCGCGCAGCCGCTTATCAGGAAATGCACCGGGTTTATGAGCAGGATGCGAGCATCTTGGGCCAAATCTACCAGTATCGACTGCGCGATTGGTTCAGCGAGAATCTTGATCTGAGAGGGATGGCTTCGCCGATTGCGGCGCGCAATCTGGCAAACAATGTTCCGGACGAAGTAGTGGACACGCTACTTGAGGTTTGCCGCGCGAACGCGCCCCTGTTCCAGCGCTACTTCCGACTAAAAGCCAAGCGCCTGGGAATGAAGCGAATTCGCCGCTATGACATATACGCCCCTGTTTCCCAGTATGAGAAGCACATACCGTACTCCGAAGGGATTGGGGCAGTATTGGAGAGCTTCCGCGGGTTCGATGCTCGTACAGCCGATCTGGCAGGACAAATCTTTGCGAAGAATCATATCGATAGCGAGGTGCGCAAGGGCAAGATGGCAGGGGCCTTCTGCGCCACGGCAGGGCCGGACCTAGCCCCTTGGGTCTTGATGTCTTACCAGGGCCAACCCGATGATGCCGCGACGCTGGCTCATGAGCTTGGCCACGCGATTCATTCCCTGCTTAGCAATCATCACAATGTACTAAGCCAGGGTCCATCCTTGCCGATGGCTGAGACGGCTTCGACGTTTGCCGAAATGCTTCTTATCGATCACCTGCTGTCGAAAGATCCAGATCCGGAACTACAGCAGTTGCTGCTCTTCGGCCAGATGGATGACGCCTATGGCACGATCATGCGCCAGGCATTCTTCGCCTTGTTCGAGCGCCAGGCGCATGCCAAAGTGAACGAGGGCGGCACCGTCGACGATCTATCGCAGGTCTACTTCGATAATCTGAAGGATCAATTCGGAGAAGCCGTGGATTTGAGCGATGATTTCCGCTTCGAGTGGATCGCCATTCCGCACTTCTATCACACGCCCTTCTATGTCTACGCGTATGCCTTTGGACAGTTGTTGGTTCTGTCGCTCTACCAGCAGTATCTGAGCGAAGGCAAGGAATTCATCCCGCGCTATCTGGAGATCCTTGCTGCGGGAGGATCGGATTCATCAGTCCGGATCCTTGATCGTGCGGGAATTGACTTCACCAAGCGAGCATTCTGGCAGGGAGGATTCGATGTGCTCGAATCCTCGCTATCCAGACTAGAGGCGTTGGAAGGCGATTCGAATTAGGCATCCGGTCCCAATGCTATTCCCCGCTGCGGCCATTCGAATGGGGTAGCGGCGCTGTTCCAAGGAAAGAATCCAGCAGCATCATGGGCGAGCCAAGGCTGACATCGATTGGCTCGTCTGATTATCTTGATTCCACCTAGACGCTTTTGAGGCCGCAGCTTGTGCTCGTCTTTGTCCACGCCTGCTTCCAGGATGCTCCGTTGGCGATGCAGCCCCTGTCGTAGCCCCGGCCTGATGCGGTCCCAGCAGCAGTTGAATGGCGGAACCGATGTGGATCTGAACCTCACCGGGAATAGAACCGGGCGACCGTCCCGCACGTCCTCAGCGGGACCCCCACAGTCCCCCCGGTGGGGGGACGATAGGGGGGAGTCATAAAAAGCGCTCTTTCCGGCAGCAGTTGAATGGCGGCGCGTTGTTGAACTATGCACGGTACCCTTGCCGGCCAGTTGAGGATCTCGACGGCGATGCATCAAAGGGAGGCCGGGATTCAAGGAATGAGCATGGGGATGGCGAACAAGCGGAAAGGCTGCCCATTGCGAGCAGCCCATGGCGGAGAGGGTGGGATTCGAACCCACGGTGGCCACAAGGACCACAACGGTTTTCGAGACCGTCCCGTTCGACCGCTCCGGCACCTCTCCACGAGCGATTATAGCGCAAATCTTGGATGAGGCGGGGGAAGGTGCTCAAACTGACGGTCTAGAGGTCAAAAGAGGCTCCCGGCTCGGGATACGAGACCTGATTAATTCCGGCGTCGAGAAGTTTCTCGCGAAGGGCTTTCGCCGCATCAGGCTCGCCATGTGTGAGAAAAACTTCGCGCAAACTGTGCTTGGTCGCGGAGGCGTAGGCCAGCAGATCGTGCTGGTCCGCATGCGCCGAGAGCCCGTTGATGCAGGCGACCTTTGCGCGCACCTGATGCTTCTCGCCGAAGATCTTCACAACCTTCTTCCCTTCGACCAGGCGTCTACCCAAGGTATGGGGAGCCATCCATGATGTGATCAGGATGGTGTTGCGTGGCTCGTGGAGGTTGTTGCGCAAGTGGTGCAGTATACGCCCCACTTCCGCCATGCCGGAGGCCGATATGATCACGGCCGGACCTTTAACATCATTGATGGCCTTGCTCTCTGGCACGGAACGTGTGTACGTGAGCAGATCAAAACCCAATGCAGACCCGTGCGGATCGTCATCCAAGAACTCTCGCATCTCCTGGTCGTAGCACTCTGGATGCGCGCGAAAGATATCGGTAACGTTGATTGCCAAAGGGCTATCGACGAATACGGGCACGCGAGGAATGCGTCCCTCATTGATCATGCGGTGCAGGTAATAAACCAGCGTCTGCGTTCGTCCGACAGCGAATGCGGGAATGATCACCTTGCCGCCACCGTTTAGCGTGCCGCAGATTACCTCCTGTGTCTCCTCATAGGCCTCTTCTGGCGAACTGTGTATCCGATCGCCGTATGTGCATTCCATGATCAGGTAATCGACGTCATGAGGGAGAACGGGATCGCGTATGATAGGCAATCCTTCGCGGCCGATGTCGCCGGAGAACATCAAACGGGGTGGCTTGCCATTCTGCTGCATCTCCAGCAGGATGCCTGCCGGTCCCAGGTTATGTCCGGCCTCGAGTAATCTTGCCGATACCCCCGGGACATCTTCG
>DAOVIK010000287.1 GCA_030673735.1 Anaerolineae bacterium | reverse complement strand
GATGCCTCCTTCTGGTCCAATCCAGGCTTCCACCTGGGTGAGGTATTCCACGTTCTTACTGCTGATCCCGGGGAGAACGGCATTGGCAATGCGAATGCGTCCATCACACAACAGCTGGCACAGTACCTGCTGCAGCCCCTGCAGGATGCATCCATTGATCCCCTGGCGCGCTATTTGCGAAGCGTGTTGCTGGCATCGCGCCTGAACGACGCCTATGCCAAGGAGCAGATTCTGGAGTGGTACCTGAACAGCGCCTACTACGGAAATCTGGCATTCGGCATAGATGCTGCGGCGCTGGTTTATTTCGGTGTGCACGCTTCCGAGCTCTCACTGGCACAGGCCGCCATGCTGGCACCGATCGTGCAAAACCCCGAGCTTAACCCGATTGACTCTCCGCAGGAGGCGAGTGATCGACAGGCAGAGACTCTTCGAGAAATGGTCAGGCTAGGATACATCGAAGAGCGAGAACAGCAATTGGCTTTGCGTGCATCGCTTGACCTACGAGGTTCCGAAGAAGTGCGCGATGGATTGCGCACATCAGGTTTCAACGCATATGCCTGGAAGCAGATGCTGGCGCTCATGGGGCCAGAGTTCGCATATCGGCCTGGGCTGCAGGTACGGACAAGCCTCGATCTGGAGATGCAGCTTCAAGCGGATTGCACGACACATTCGTACCTGGCGCGCATGCGTGGTGAAAACCCTGCGCTGGTGCTGCCGGCTCTGGATGGCTCCGCCTGTACGGCGGCTGTGTCCTTACCCCCACTGCGTCCGAGTGACATTGGCTTGGACCACAGGATCGAGGACATATCTGTTGTGATCATTGATCCCTTCACGGGAGAGATACTCAGTCTGGTTGACACCCAGGGGACCTTCTCCCTGCAGAGCTCGCATGCCGTGGCCGCGGATCGGGATCGTGAATTAGGTACGGCTTTCTACCCCTATATCTACTTGACGGCATTCTCGCGGGGCTTTGCTCCAGGGACGATGGTCTTGGATTTACCCCCGGAGGCGTCTGTCGCGCTTGTTGGGGATTCAATGCTTCCGCCAATTGATTGGCATGATTACAACGGACCAGTGCGGATGCGAACGGCTTTAGTTGGATCGTATGAGGCGGCCGCTGAGCGAACGCTGGAGTTGGTGGGTGTGGGCAACGTGCTGCACATCGCCCAACAGATGGGCATCAGCAGCACGGATGCCCCAGAAATTGACTACCAGCTTCTCTTGTCCCAAGGTGGAGCGGCAGCAAATCTGATTGACATGACGTTTGCCTTCGCGTTGATGTCAAACAGCGGCAGTATGGTTGGAGTGAATCTCACGGGATCGGAACAAGCAAACGGTTCTGGCGAACTGGATCCGATCGCAATCCTGCTCGTGGAAGATGCACTGGGAAATGAGATATTCAGCGTGGAGCCGGCAGTTCGTGTTGTGCTGAGTCCTCAGTTGGCGTATCTGATGACCGATATGCTGACCGATGAGGTAGCGCGCTGGAGCGTTCATGGTCAATCCAGTCCCCTGGAAATAGGCAGACCTGCCGGTGTTATGGTCGGCACCACGCATGAGGCAAGTGACAACTGGACCATAGGATACACTCCTGCGCGTGCCATAGGAGTGTGGGTGGGGAATACGGACGAGAGCATGGTGGGCGTGAGCACGCTCAATGGTGCTGCGCCGCTTTGGCATGCTCTCATGCGCCATAGCACACAGGATCTCCCGCTCCAGGGCTGGTCGATACCGCCGGGTGTGACCGAAATGGAGGTCTGTGATCCCTCTGGATTGCTGCCCACCCTTTATTGTCCCAATACCGTCAGCGAGGTCTTCATCCATGGCACGGAGCCAACTTCCTATGATCATCTCTATAGACCCTTCCGAGTAAACAGAGAGACTGGGAAACTGGCAACGTTGTTCACGCCGCTCGATCTTGTGGAGGAGCGGGTGTACTTGGTTCCTCCTCCCGAGGCCCTGGAGTGGGCGCGCCAAGTGGGGATTGAGCAGCCGCCACAAGAGTACGACTCGATATATGTTCAACCTGAAATCGATCCCGCGGTGAACATCTCCTCCCTGGAGCCGTTTTCGTATGCAAGTGGGGAGTTGCTCATCGAAGGCAATGCCCACCCAGAGGGGTTTGTCTATTACCGGCTGCAATATGGAGCCGGGATCAACCCCACGCGCTGGATACAGATCGATGAAGACATCGATGAAGAAGTGCATGACGGGATTCTTGGCTTATGGGACACCGAGGGGCTCAATGGGCTGTTCACTCTGCAATTGGTCGTGGTGCGCGAAGGTGATCGAGTGGATACGGCCGCGATTCCGGTGACAATCGACAGCATGCCCCCACTGGTACAGCTTATCGAACCACAGAGCGGGCAGGAGTTCAGTCGCTCGCAGGATGAAGAGATCATCATCGAGGTCGAGGCGTCCGATGAGACTGGATTGGCGCAAGTTGCGTTCTATGTGGATGGGCGCAGATTTAGTGTTATCGACGCGCTTCCGTATTCCGCTTCCTGGACAATTGCCAATGTAGGAGAACACACCCTCTCCGTGCGTGTCTATGACCTGGCTGGAAACAGCACGCAGAGTGATGGTGTGACGATCGTAGTTGTTCCCTGAGGCGCAGTTCGCGCGCCCACACGGGAATCTTTCCCCATTGCCGGATGAATTGAGCCTATTCCTGGAAGGAGACGTCTTAGCTCTTGGCGTCCCAAGGAGCGACACTCGAGTGCTTGCCGTCCAGCGCGGGCTGGATATGCTCACTGAGGTCGGAGAGAAGATCGGCGCATGCAGACAACAGCCCAAAGCAGCCGCTCAGCATCATGTCCCCAAAAGGAACGGCGAAATACGGACGCAGCCGCGATCCTCGCATCATGCTTTGTCTAGGGCCCGTTACGGCCGCGCCGAAGTCTCCGCCATCGAGTGGAAGTGGGGTTGGATCAATGATCAATGCCCCGTGCCCATTCTCGGCGAAGACGGCGGCATGTT
>DAOVIK010000018.1 GCA_030673735.1 Anaerolineae bacterium | reverse complement strand
TTAGGGGAGAAGGATGCATATCGCCGTTCGCCTGCTGAACGCCATTCTCATGATCGCCTTGCCGCTGGCCCTTGCGCCCTTTATGGTCCGCCGTCTTGGAGTAGCCTGGCGTCTGTTTGGTGTTGGCGCATTGACCTTCTTCGGCTCTCAGGTTCTGCACATCCCCTTCAATCTATGGGCTCTTAACCCCCTTCTGATGCAACTGCAGTCGAATGGCATCCAACCCGGACTAGCCCTTGTCGCCTCCGCCTTACTGCTCGGCCTGTCGGCTGGGCTTTTTGAGGAGTTGAGCCGCTATCTTGTGCTTCGATTTTGGCTCCGGGAAGAGCGAACGTGGGGACAAATGCTCATGTTCGGCCTCGGACATGGGGGCTTTGAGGCCATACTGCTGGGAGTCTGGGCTGTCTATGTGTTTTTCCAGGCATTTGCCTTGCATCAAGTCGATCTTTCAGCCTTCGTTCCAGCAGATCAGGTGCAATCGATCACTTCCAGCCTTACCTTCTACTGGGAAGCTCCCTGGCACACGGCCTTGCTCGGCGCGCTTGAGCGCGCCCTGGCCATCTGCCTGCATCTGGGGCTAACCAGCCTTGTCTGGCAGGCCGTTGTTCGTCGATCTGTTGGCTGGGTGGGATTGGCCATTGCCTGGCACACCATAGCGAATGCCGGCGCCTTGATCATCTATCAAACCGGGAGCATCTATTGGGCGGAAGGATTCCTTGCCCTTGCCGCTGGCATCAGCCTGATCCTTGTTCGTGCCCTTCGTCGACATGGACCTGCGGTAGAATCCCTTGCTGCGCCAACAAGCCCCCGTCCGCCGTTGTTGGTCGAGAGGGTAAGCGCCGCGCAAGACCTCGGAACGGATAAGCTGGATGAAAGCCGGTATCTGGATTGATCCCAATCATGCAAGCTACCAACAGGATGCGAAATGATCGTTACTGAGAATCTGACCAAGTTCTACGGATCAGTGAAAGCTGTCGAAGGGCTGACGCTGCGTGTTGAGCCCGGTGAAGTGTTTGGCTTCTTAGGACCCAACGCAGCCGGCAAAACTACAACCGTTCGCATGCTATGCGCCCTGATCGGCATCACCAGCGGCCACGCTTCCGTTGCCGGCTACGAAGTCGGCAAGGAGGATCATCAGATCCGCTGCAACACGGGAATCCTTACCGAAGCCCCAGGCCTGTATGACCAACTGAGCGCCGAGCGCAACCTTGGCATCTTCGCCCAGCTGCATGAAGTCGAAGACGTGGCCGGCCAGGTCGAGCGCTATCTGCGTATGCTTGGGCTCTGGGGCCGTCGAAACGATCCTGTTGGCACATTCTCCAAAGGCATGCGCCAGAAACTGGCCATCGCCCGAGCGCTCCTACATGAACCCAAAGTGCTTTTCCTTGACGAACCCACAAGCGCCCTCGATCCCGAAGCGGCGCGCCTGGTTCGAACCTTCATCGCCGACCTCAAGCAGGAGGGACGCACGATATTTATGTGCACGCACAACCTTGACGAGGCGGATCGACTGTGCGATCGCATTGCCATCTTCAGAACCCAGCTTCTGGCACTGGACACGCCCTCGGCCTTGCGGCGCAAGCTTTACGGACGAACGAGCGTATTCCACCTTCGAAATGCCGGCCCCAAGTTCGTAAAGATCTTGCAGTCTACGGCAAATGTCCATGAGGTGCAGATGGTTGACAATAAGCTCTTGGCAACACTCGACGATCCTGAAAAGCAGAATCCAGAGTTGGTAAGGTCCCTGGTCGATGCCGGCGCCGACGTGCAATTCGTCGGAGAGCTTCGGCGCACCTTAGAAGACGTTTACCTTAGGTTTGTTCAATCTCCCGCTGAGCAGCAGGAGGCCCACTGAAAAGGTCTGCCGCCAGGCAATTCATCGTGCATCGCACATTGCTTAGTGCTTCATCGATGTGAGGGTACAATGCGCAAAATCGGGGTCATAATACGCAAGGAATGGTCGGAAGTGTTCAAGAATCGATTCGTTCTGTTCACGGTTGCCTTTCTGCCACTGGTCCTAACCGCCATTCCAATCATCATACTCTACAGCATGAGCACTTCTGGAGACGCGGGCGCCATCGGCCTTGGGGATATTCCAGGCAACGTCAACGAGCTTTGCCCTGGCATGTCCGGTGGCGAATGCTCACAGTACTTCCTTGTGAGCCAGTTCATGCTCCTATTCATGATGATCCCACTGATGATTCCGGTGACGATCGCCTCCTACAGCATCGTTGGAGAGAAAACCACCCGCACGCTGGAGCCCCTCCTGGCCACGCCGATCAGCACTATTCAGCTCTTGGCGGGCAAGGGTCTGGCGGCCGTCATTCCTGCAGCGCTCGCATCTTGGGGCAGCTTCGCCATCTTCTCCGTGGCGGCGCATTTCATCGCCAGTGGTCCAAATGTAAGTGCACGCCTGCGCGATCCCCTGTGGCTGATGGCGATCTTCGTGGTGGGCCCGCTGATGTCGATTGCCGCCGTCTGTGTTGCCGTCATGATATCCTCACGCGTGAATGAGCCACGCGCAGCCGAGCAGCTCTCGATGCTGCTCGTCATTCCCCTGCTGGCGTTGTTCTTCGGCCGCATCGCAGGCTTTGTGCTTATCAATGAAGCCCTGATCATGTGGATGGCCGTGGCGCTGGTCCTTATTGACGCGGGTCTTATTGCGTTGGCGATCAACCTCTTCCAGCGCGACACGATCCTCACACGCTGGAAGTGAGAATGTGCACCTGCCTGTGTAGAATCTAGCTATTCGCCGAAGGTGCAAACGGAAGGGAAGATGCATCCATTCCTAAGCTCGAATATACCGCCTCTCAAGCGCACACTCTTGGCGCTTCTGCTATTGGCCTTACTGGCTTGCGTTCAACCGGCACATGCTCAAGAAGGCGAGCCCCCTCTTACATTTGGTTTGAGCAGGGACTTTGGCTACGCCTTGGGAACCAGCATTCAAGGGACATTCAGCGTCCGCGTGACGGAAGATGAGGGCCTGGTAAAGATAGCGCTCTTGATCGATGGCCAGCAGATGGACGTTGACGGCGAACCACCTTTTCGAATTCGCTTCAGCACCTCCGACTATGCTCCAGGCGTCCACACAATATCGGTCATCGGAACCACGACGGACGGACAAGAAATTTCCAGTCAAGCCATCTCAGTTGAGTTCCTGTCCACCGAGCAGGCTCGCTCCCAAGCCATAGGTCTCATCGTCCCCCTGCTGGGGATTGTGCTGGTAGTAATGGTATTGAGTGCGCTGGCCCCTGTTTTATTGGGGCGAGGCAGACGGCGGTTCCAGCCAGGCTCATACGGACCAGCCGGCGGTGCCATCTGCTCGCGTTGCGACCTCCCTTTCAGCCGCAATTACTTCTCTCTAAACCTGTTCGTTGGAAAGCTCGAACGCTGCCCTCACTGCAGCAAGTGGAGCATCGTACGCCGCGCGTCGAACACCGACCTTGAGGCAGCCGAGGCGCGGTATTCAGCCACGATGGAACCGGGAGCCATCCAGCAGGAAGATGACGAATCCCACCTCCGCCGCATGATCGACGATTCACGCTACGAAAGCTCAGAATAGGTTGGCTGCATAACCGGTTGTCCGACGACCATTCTCTACCTAGTGCGCGCAACACGCCTCCGGGATCTTCGCAATCTTCGGAGGATGTCGAAGCTGCCATTCCCGACTTGGCAGCCAACGCGATCTTGGGAACCACACACCGATTCGCGGTAGAATACGATCCGCCCGCACGTTCTTTGACCGCACACTTGACGACACAATCGAGAAGGCAATGAGCACGGACCACCCCCCCATTTGTGACTATGAAGGGTCGGACTACCAAGAGCGCTTCTGGGATGAAGGCGAGCGCCAGTATGAGCATCGAGTTGAGCAAGTGGCATTGGCGCGTTTGCTGCCAAAAAGCGGGAACAAGCTCTTGGAGGTCGGCGCCGGCGCTGGACGCAACACCCCGCGCTATGGCGGCTTCGATCAGGTCACGCTGCTTGACTACTCGATCACGCAACTCCAGCAGGCTCAAGCCCGCCTGGGCAAGGATCCGCGCTTCCTATACGTCGCCGCCGATGTCTACCGCCTTCCTTTTGCGCCGGGAACCTTCGACGCGGCAACCATGATCCGCACACTGCACCACATGGCTGCCCCCGTGGATGCACTGAGGCAAGTTCGCAGTACGCTCGCTCCCGACGCGATCTTCATCCTTGAATTCGCCAACAAGCGAAATCTCAAGGCAATCCTGCGCTGGATCCTGCGCAGGCAGGACTGGAACCCCTTTGCCCATCATGCGATCGAATTTGAGAAGCTGAATTTCAACTTCCATCCAGTTGCCATCCGTGAGTGGCTCAACGGAACGGGCTTCTCGCTCGAGCGGCAGCTCACCGTTTCTCACTTCCGTCTGGCTTTGCTCAAGCGGCTTGTTCCCACCGGCCTTCTGGTGGGCTTAGATTCACTCTTTCAATGGACCGGAAACTGGTGGCAGTATAGCCCGAGCGTCTTCGTGCGCGCAGAAGCCGTTGGGGGTGAACCGGCTCGATCTGAGGGCGCCTTCTGGCGCTGCCCGATGTGCCTCTCCACCGAGATCCTGGCTCATGAAAGTGGGCTGCAATGCCAGAGCTGCGGCCGCCTCTGGCCCCTCGTGAACGGGGTCTACGACTTCAAGGTCTCTTCTGAGAACTGATCGCTTGTTTATACCCAATCCTAATTGGCGGAATCGGTCGCTGCTGTCTTCACTAAGCGGCATCCAAGCGCGCAGCGTAAGGGCACATCCAATCAAGAACGGCGCAAGGGCGGCGCTCGGAGTGTTGGTGACTCTGAGGGAACGAGTGTAAAATCGCCCCTGTTTCATCCTGCGTATCCACGGTGTTGGGTTTGGTCCATCATTGAGGGGAGCGCAGGTCAATCTTGTAATAATGAGGAGGTGGGCGTCATGCCACAAAAGCGCGATACCTACACCGTCGAGGTGGCAGGTTTGAAGCGCGACCTGCCCCTATTCGAAGTTGCACCGGGTCTGCGCATCGCGGTGCTCAACATTCTGGGGGATACCGAACTGACAGAAAGCTGCGCCCGAACCCTCGCAAGCAAGTTGAAGGACGTGGACTACGACCTGTTTGTGACACCGGAAGCGAAGAGCATTCCTCTCGCGCATGCCTTGTCCTTGGTCACAGGAAAGGCATATGTCGTGCTGCGCAAAGCCTACAAACCATACATGGGCGAGGCCCTGCATACCCAGACGCTTTCGATAACGACCGGCAAGACACAGGATCTTTATCTGGACGAGAAGGACCGAGGCTTGATTACGGATCGGAAGGTTGTCTTGCTCGATGATGTGATCAGCACCGGCTCAACGCTGAAGGGGATGCGAGATCTCGTGGAGCTAGCTGGGGCAAAGGTGGTTGCGGAGGTGGCAATCTTCACCGAGGGCGATCCCGCTGAATGGAAGGGCATCATCGCACTGGGGAATTTACCGCTTTTCAAGGACGAATAGCCTATATTTACTTGACATAAGTGCCCTTTGAGTAGAATTATGGCCGTGCTTCTCACTCGCCTGGAGGCTATCCGGATCCCCTGCGATAATCAAATCTGGCAACCCTCTTTACCTCGCCCGGCGCATTGTCGCAGCGCCGAGCTTGTTTAAGGCGCGTATCATGAGATTCTGCAGAAGATTGTGCCTGTTGCCTTTGATATAATTCCCATACTTATCATCGAGGCGGTTCCATGTCACAAAACAACCCTGATCGTCGACAACAGGAGGACGAGTTGCGCCAGGAGGGGCGACTTCCTCCCGGACAAGCTCTGACGGTGAAGTTTCCCGTCCTGCACTATGGTCCGATACCACCGTTTGATCCGTCTACCTGGGATTTTCGCATTTGGGGCGAAGTGGAGAAGGAAAGGCGTTGGGACTGGGAGGCATTCCAAGAGCTACCGCGCACGAAACTTCGCATGGACATCCATTGCGTAACGCGCTGGAGCAAGGCTGACACCGAGTGGGAAGGCGTGTCGCTCCGCCAGCTCGTCGACCAAGGAATCATTCTGCCCAAGCCCGAAGCGAGCTTCGTGCTGCAGCACTGCGAATATGGCTTCACAACCAACCTGCCAATAGAGGTCGCGCTCGCCGATAACTTCCTACTGGCTACGCACTACGATGGGAAGCCACTCACCCCAGAGCATGGGTACCCTCTGCGTGGGACGGTCGGTTTCATCCCCGGCAGGGAGGATTTGAAGACGGTCTATTTCTGGAAGGGCGGGAAATGGCTGCGCAGCCTGGAGTTCATGACGCAGGATCGCTTGGGCTTCTGGGAGCAAGCTGGCTATCACAACGAGGCCGATGTCTGGAGCGAGCAGCGAACCGTACGCTGAGAATCTCACAGGTGCATTGCGCCGCCGGCAATTAGCCGGCGGTGTTTGTTTGCCCCTATCTCGCCTAGCTTTATAATCAAGCACGGGCACATGGACAAGAGCAAAAAGTACAAGCAAGCGCGTGAGCGAATGGTCGAGCAACAGATGCGTGCACGCGGCATCCGGGACGAGCGCGTTCTACAGGTCATGCTGAGCGTCCCTCGACATCTGTTTGTCGCTCCCGACATGCGCTATGCGGCCTATAACGATGCCCCCCTTCCCATTGGCCATCATCAAACGATCTCCCAGCCCTACATCGTCGCCCTGATGACCGAGCTTCTAGAATTGAAGGGGGATGAGTGCGTGCTCGAAGTGGGCACCGGTTCTGGCTACCAGGCGGCGGTGCTGGCAAACATCGCGCGCAAGGTTTACACAGTGGAGCGCATTCACGACCTCGTGGTTGAGGCCCGCCAGGTGATCTCCGAGCTGGGACTTGACAACGTCGAAGTGCTAGAGGTCGACGGCACTTTGGGCTTGCCAGAGCACGCTCCATATGAGGTGATCATCGTCACCGCAGCAGCCCCGCAAGTCCCCGAACCTCTCAAGGAGCAGCTTTCTGACGGGGGCCGGCTTGTGCTGCCGGTAGGCGGCCGCATGGGCCAGATGCTAGAGAGGTGGCGTCGGAACGGCGATGATTTCGACTGTGAGCGAATCGCACCTGTCGCCTTCGTTCCTCTGGTTGGAGATCACGGCTGGGAATCCAGCGAATCGCGCTCAACTTGGTGACGCTAGCTGCTTAGCTGCCAACTCACAGACTAACATCACCTCCACAGGACCTCCACAACACTCTCTTGAACACGGAAACAGCTAGCAGCTCTCTTGCACATGGTCCGACGCCAATGTTTAAGCAAGATCATGTGCTTCCCTTTTGCATGCAATCTGCCCGGAGCGAGAGCTGTCGCTAAATATGCTCAGACGCGCTCGATGCCGGGCACTCACCCCGGCATCGCTTGGCTTTCGTGTTATCACCCCTAGATAGGCCCTTGCCCGTCTCAATCCTTCTTGCCGAAGGCTTCAATTCCTTCGGCAAGCTCCCGCAGGCGCTTTCCAGCCTGCTCATGCACTTCCGTCGCCGGCCGTCCGGTCAGCACTTCCAATCCTTCATCCACAGTGTTGATCGCCCACAGATGGAACTTCTTCTTATCTACAGCCTGGCGAACATCCTCATCCAGCATCAGGTCAACCACGTTTGATTCGGGAATGATCACACCTTGCTCACCATTCAAGCCTCTCTCGTTGCATATGGCGAACCAACCTTCAACCTTTTCGCTAACACCTCCGATGGCTTGCACCTCACCGCGTTGATTTACCGAGCCCGTCACAGCGCGGGCCTGCTTGATCGGAATGCCGGAGAGGCTCGAGAGCAACGAACACACCTCTGTGAGTGAGGCGCTGTCCCCCTCGATGCCGCCGTAATTCTGCTCGAATGTAATCTGCGCCGAGAGCGAGAGCGGCAGGTCGGTAGCGTAGTGCCCCCCCAGATAGCCCACAAGCGTCAGCACGCCCTTGTTATGGATCGGACCGGCCAGGTTGACTTCCCGATCGATCTGCACGACGCCGTCCTTGCCCATGTATGAGCGCGCTGTTACGCGCGAGGCCTGGCCGAATCTATGCTCCCCCACCGCCGTCACCGTCAGTCCGTTGATCTGGCCCACCTCCTCACCTTCAGTGGCAATCAGCAACGTGCCATCCAGAACACGCTCGCGCAGACGAGTTTCTACACGATTTCGCCGGTAGTGGATTTCCTTGATCGCTTGCTGAACATGCTTTACAGAAACCACCTCTTGTTTCGCATCACGCGCCCAGTAGCACGCCTCGCGCAGCAGGTCGGCGATCACACCAAAACGAGTGGTCAGCTTGGTTTGCGAATCCGCCAGGCGCGATCCATGCTCTATGACCCGCGTCACGGCACTTCTACCAAAGGGCAGCAACTCCTCTTCTTCACAACGGGTGGTGATAAACGTTGCATACTCCATTTCATTCTCTGGCGTACGTTCCATGCGTTCATCGAAGTCGGCCATCACCTTGAACACCGTTGTGAAATCCTCGTCGATCTCGTGCAGCCAGTAATAAAGCTGTGGCGGCCCGACCAGGATGACTTTGAGATCGAGCGGTATGGGCTCGGGATCGAGAGAGCGAGTTGGCGCGCCGCCGCGTGTCGCAGGATCATCAGGACTCACGCTTTCCGTCATGAGCGCTCTCTTGAGGGCTTCCCATGCACCCGGTTCAGAAAAGAGGTCCTTGGCTCGCAACACCAAGTAACCGCCATTTGCAGCATGAAGCGCCCCCGCGCGGATCAGCGTGAAATCCGTGATCACGCCTCCCCCTCTACGGGCTTCATGCTCGATCCTCCCCAGCAATCTTGGAATGCTGGGATTGCTTTCGGTGACTACCGGTGCACCCTTGCTTTGGTTGTGGCCAACGATCACGTTCACTTCATAACGTCGCAAAAGCATGGCTCGGATCTCAGCGCGTTGGGGATCTTCCTCATCGTCCCCAGGAGGCCGAAATAGGGCCGTATGCTCCAAGATGTCCTTGTTCACTTCATCCAGGAAGTCACAGACTTCACTCTGATCTGCGTAGCGCGTCTTGAGTTCCTCAAGAGCACGATCGACCACTGCTCCTCCAACGCTGCGGACCAATTCCTTCATTTTCTCCTTGGTCTTGATCTCCAGCGTCTGGATTTCGCGCACCGCATCTTCCACCACCTCATGCTCGAGTTTGTGCAGCTTCTCCTTCCATTCCTGTTGCGCTTCCTTCGGGAATTGCGCCATTGCTTCGGGAGGGAGAGGCTGTCCTTGGTCATTGACAGGTAGGATCTGCAAGCCTCCCGGAGTGACGACCACCACTGCTCCTACCTCCTTGGCCTTAGCCTGCAGTTCGGCGAGGCGCTCATCGCGGGCAGTCTCAAGATCATGCTCGATGTCGTGCACGGCCTTGCGGAATTCATCCGTGTCGAAGGCCTTAGGAAGTTCGGAGCTCAAATCGGTGATCAATTCCTGTATGGACGAGAAAAGCTTGCTTCCCTCACCTGCAGCCAATTGCAGAGACCTCGGCTTATGAGGCTCGCGGAAGTTGTGCACATAGACCCAATCCTCAGGTACCGGATCCTTAACCGCGCGATCTACGATGAAACGTTCGATCGCCGTTGTACGCCCAGTTCCTGCCTCTCCCAGAACGTAGATGTTGTAGCCCGGGCTCGCGATCCCCAAGCCAAATAGGATTGATCTCGTTCCCCTCGGTTGCCCAATGATTCGGCTATGGGATTTCAGATCAGCGGTGGTTTCGAATACGAACCCACTTGGGTCGCTCGGGCGGAACAGCTTCTCGGAACGAAGCTCCTGTACCATGGTCAATCTCCTGAGTCATATCCGGCGGGAACATCCTTGCTGATTCTTATTGTATCCTGCGCTTCTGATGCAGTGACAAACAACAGTGGCAGCTCTCGCTGCCACTGGTTGTGTCCTTCATCGCACAATGCTGCGGGTTGTGCCTACCCGGGATCATATTTATCGGCCGAGGTGCATCG
Source organism: Anaerolineae bacterium (assembly GCA_030673735.1). Lineage (GTDB taxonomy): Bacteria > Chloroflexota > Anaerolineae > Anaerolineales > E44-bin32 > W1033. The sequence continues at coordinate 3,271 of DAOVIK010000018.1, read as the reverse complement.
GCATCACGACGTGCAGGAAATCCTCCCTCCCCACTGGCCTTACGACACCAGGCGATGAGGAGGTACTTGTCTCAAGTGCCACATTGGGAGTGTCGATCACGCTCAGGACATCCACCAAGAAGCGCACGTTGAAGGCGATCTCGACGGGCTCGCCCTCCACAGTGGCATCCACCACGGTCTCGTTCGATCCGGTCTCAGCAGCAGTAGCCGAAATCTCAAGGCGTCCGGGTTCAAGCTTGCTCCCGGAGATGACGCGCACTCGTGCCGAATGAGCGGCCTCGCGCGCGAAGATGTCGGCCGCCTTGCAGGCTTTCAAGAAGGAATTGGCAGAGACCACTGTGCGCGTACTGAAACCATTTGGAATGATGCTCTTGTAGTCGGGATAGGCTCCCTCGATGATCTGCGAGACCAGCTCTACATCCCGCCCTCTGAAGATCACCTGGCCTCTATCCTTCGGAAGGACCATCGTGACCGTCTCTTCCCCATCGCTCAAGACCCGGGCCAGCTCGGTCAGGGCGCGTGAGGGGATGATAGCGCTCACTGAACCGCCGGAGGGCGATGATAGGTGCGCTGAGCGCACAGAGAGGCGGAAACCATCCGCGGCGGCCATCGTCATCTCACCGTCCGAAACTTCCATCAGCACTCCGGTGAGCACCGGGCGCGCATCATCGCTGGAGGCGGCAAACGCGACTTGAGCGATCATCTCGCGCAGGTCTTCCACGGCGAGCTCTAGACCGTCATCCACTTCCGGAGAGGGCTGGGGAGGGAACTCCTGGGCATCGATGCACTTGATGTCATTGTTGAAGGGTCCGCAGCGCACATTAAGAGTCTGAGTGCGGACCGTCAAATCCATCTCAACCTTGTCATTGGGAAGTGTGTTGACAAGATCGACAAAAGTCCGTGCGGGCACTGTTGTCGATCCTTCCTCTTCGATCTTGGCCCCGATCCAACTTGTGATGCCTAGCTCCAAGTTGGTGGCTGACAGCCGCAAGCGCCCGTCCTCCGTTGCCACCAACACGTTGCTCAGCACGGGCAATGTGCTTCGCATGGCGACTGCGCGCTGCACAATGCTCAAGCCTCGGGCGAGGTTCTCTTGCAAGCAGGAAACCTTCATTTTCGTTGGTCCTTAGTACTCATGATGTGAGGGAGCAGAAGTATACAACGAAGCCTTCACAGCGACAACCTCCGCTCGTCCACTGCGGTATCCTCCGCATCTGGGGTTGCACAATAGAGGACGCTCCTGACTCACCTGCAATCAGGCAGCGCTCGTCGAACTTGCGCGCCCAAACGGCGGACATCAATTGATCATCCAGTCAGGGAGAGAGTTGCACGATTTCCCAGAAAAACAACAAGGGAGGAGACGACCACTACGCACGAGCTAGCGCTATGTATCAGCGTTCTCGCCAGAAGGAACGATCGTCCCGATACGTCTGTTGCAGCCCTCACTCGAGGCGAAAGATCTTGTCTCCTCTGCGTACGCGCTGCTTGACCTTGATAGCAACCTCGCCGCCGGAGGGCACTTCTTCGACCGCTTCATGCTCTACCTGCATCGATGTGATCTCCTGTTCGAAGTCAGTGTGGCGGCCTAAGAAGTGAATCTTGTCACCGACCTTCAATGGCTTCGCGCAACGCAATACGCCGACATTGATCTTGCCATAGAAGTGGATAACCTCACCTATTCGCTCTCCGTTAGTCATTGCTGACTCCTCTCCCTTTCTGCGGCCGAGATCTGTCTAATCGAGAGGACTATCTCATCGACCTCCATTGTACACTTTCGGGCCGCCTTGAGAAAGACGATTTCCGCGTTGTTTTCGATGATGCGACAAACAACGGCCTTCGTATCCCCTCTCGAAAACCTTGACACCCTCATCGTTCACATGAACTGTAAAATCGAGCACCGGACCCGTCAGGCAGGGTCCGGTGCTCACGCTAGCTACAGCACAGAGGTGAAGGGAGGAAGCGGTCGAATGTGCCTTCCTCGGTCTATACAGCAGAAGTCGAGGGCTCTTTTGTGCGAACCCCACTTAAGGCCAGAACCGAAAGCAGGAACATCACGCCATAAATCGCGAACAGCATAACATAGCCGAGACCAGGCACCTCCGGCACATTCACGGTAAAGAAATCAGCAATGGGGCCTCCGATGTAGGCGCCGACAGCTCCGGCTCCCGCGCCTGCTAAATTGGAGATTCCCAAGTAGCGACCGGCTTCCTTCTTCGGTACAAGCTCAGTACCAAGCGCCCAGTTCGCAGTGAAGAACGTGCCGGCTGCCATCCCGATGATGCAGCCGCCTACATAGATCAAGGGCAGGCTCGTGGAGAGAATGATGACCAAGGTTCCCAAGGCAGCTATTCCGCCGCTAATGGCAACGAGCCGCTTGCGTCCAAACCTGTCCGCCAACCATCCGCTGGGCAGGGTTGAAAGCAAGATGAAGATCCCCACGACCATCATCAGCCTCGCGGCCGGCTCAGCAGCTTTTTCCTGATCGAAGCCCAGCCTTCCCTGCAGGAAGTAGACGGCAAAACCAGAAAGGTTGGTGGTTCCCACGAAAAATGCAAGTCGATTGACGATCCACCATGTGAACGATCGATTCCGCACGGCGGCTTCGCCGATGCCCATGCGCACGCTGACCCACACCCCCAGCCCCACCGTGATGGCTATGGCCAGCAGCCCGATTGCGCCCATAACGACGAGCAGCACCCAAGTTGTGTCTATCCCGGCTAACAGCCTCCCGGCCCCTTTGGAGATCTCGCCCATCCCAAGGATGATGCCCGTAAAGATGGCCGTCATCAGCAGCAGCCGCAAGAAGGGTGTCCAATCAAGCTTGCCAGGTTTTTCTTCCAGAGGCTTCTCCGGCACGAGCATGGTTACCAACATGACAACGAGGAGAACGCCCATTGCCACCAGCAATCCTCCCCATATGGCGTTTTCAAACCCTCCCAATTGATCGGAGGAGGAGATGATCTTCCCAATCACAAATGAGACCAGGATCATCGGCAGAGGGATTTCCATAACTGCCTTTACTCCGGAGAAGCGCCCGCGCTTGTCTTCAGGAACTATGTCCGGGATCAAACCTTGCTCCGCTCCGTGAGCGGTGTTGGATGCCACTTGCTGCAACAGCGCGATAGCGAACAGCGCCCAGAAGCCAGCCATTCCCTCGAGCCCGGCAGCGAAACCCACTGCGCCCACGAAGACAATATTGGCAAGAGCTCCAGCGAAGATGAAAGGACGTCGGCGCCCCCAGCGAGAGGTGTTTCGATCGGAGAGCATTCCC
>DAOVIK010000284.1 GCA_030673735.1 Anaerolineae bacterium | reverse complement strand
GTATAGACGGAGCGTCAGCTCCCAGTCTTCGGTGATGGAGGTTCCCCAACCGATCTTTCGGAGCAGATCTGCCCGGATCATGAAAACCGACCCTGAGATCATTTTCATGGCGCCGGTCAGTTCTTGCCCTGGGCGTTCTACTACATACGATCCTGAAAATTCCGTGCGGATACCGCGGGTGATCCAGTTCTCGGAGGCATTAAGAATGTGCCACTGGTAGCCTTGAACAACTGCCAGGCTCTCATCAATAAGCCGCAGCTCGCCACCGACATTGTTGTCGTAGCCGTTGTCGCCATTTACACCATAGAAGTAGGAAAGAAACTGATGCAGCACGTCCGGCGGCGGGATGAAATCGGCGTCGAAGACGGCAATATACTGCGTGCGAGGGTCCATAACCTCCATCGCATGCTGCAGCGCGGCTCCCTTGAAACCGGTTCGGTTGATGCGGTGCGAGATCTTCACCTTGGGATGCTTGGCCCACTTCTCAAGATACTCAATGGTCTCGTCCGTGGAATCATCTGCGACAAGTACTTCATAGTTCTGGTATTCCATGCGCGTACAAGCTTGCAGCAATCGCTCGACAACTCGCGATTCGTTGTATAGCGGCAGGTGAATGGAGATGAAGGGCTGCTCTTCGGGCTTGAACCGGTACCCATTCCCATTGGCGATGCCATTCCTGCCTCTGTTCCTCGTCGCATTATTCATGTTCCCGGGTGGGTGCTTGGAAAGCAAGCCGCGCACACGATCGATCACACGTCGGAGGAAACTCCGGCCCATCGTCTCCGGTCGTTTCTTGATGCCATTGATGGCGCCAAGGCCATTAAAGACACCATTGAGCCCGTTCCCGTTACCATTGGGTCCAGCTGAGGTCGCGGAGAGGATGAGCGCCACGCTCATGTAGTACTTCAAGCCATATAGGAAGGAGAGGAGACCAAAAGCAAGAGCCACCGCGGGGAACGCCACTCGAGGGAAGAAGATCAAACTCAGCAGCAATACCACCCCAAGCCCTGCGCCGATTCCGACCCCGAGCTTGTGGTCCCTCCAATCGAACGGCGCCTCATCCTTCACTCTGGAGGCCGGCATTGGTTGCTTCACGTTGGCGTGTATCTTTTGGATTAATTCGCTTAATGATTTGTGATCTTCGAAAAGCCCATCCACACCAGCCCCAAATGCCTCATCCCTGTAGGCCTTTCCATCAGCTGGGGCGATCACCCTGGTCTTGGGACGCTTGGCCTTGATGAGCCGCGTCAGACGGAGCAGTGATTGATCCGGCATCTCCCCAGCAAGGATCACCACATCCGGCTTGAGCTCAAGCGTTTGCAGAAGAGTCTCAGCGCCATTGGCGGTCTCGCACAGGACCCGGACATCCCGCAGCTTCTCGATAGCGTCTTTCAGTTGCCGGCGGACGGAAGGAACGCCATGTGCGATTAGCACATCCAAGACCTGCTTCGTTCCGCTTGAAGACCTACCTTCCTGCATCTTGCCCCCAGATTCGCATGATCCCAACCGAGTGACGGCGCAGGCGTGCTACCCTCCGCTTTATGCTGGGACTGTTACCTAGCCTCTCTGCCTTTCTCGATCCATCCTTTCCTCACCGCAGGCGCTTCGCTCGACTCGCCTATTTCGCCAGCAGGTAAACGACCATTTCCCCGGAGCCATCATCAACAATCTGCACTTGGGCATCCATTGGCCCTCGAGGGGCAAGCCAGTCGACAATGTGTTTCGACAGCCCCGCCAGCCCCAGCCCCCCGACGAGAAAGTCCGAATTCCTCCCTTCGGGTGCGTAGCGTCCACGGCGCAGTATGAAGCCAAAACCTTGTTTATCAACCCCCGCAGCCTCCAAAGCTGCCGTCAGGCGAAGAATGGGGTTGAGATCCTGCAGCCCCGGGATTATCGGCCGAGCCGCTTGCGTTTCAGAAGCATGGATATCCAGCGTCAAGTGATCGGTGTGAATGCCTGCGCTGCCTCCGAGCTTCTCCGTCTCTCGATATATGTGACTTGGCTCGGGTGGCAGCTTGCCGCTCATCTGCTCTCGACGGCTTTGTGGGCGCTTCCGCCAGGCGCCATTGGCGCTTCGGGAGAAGCCAAATATCTGGCAAATCATAGGGATCCCTGCCAACAGCTTGCCGTTCCCCCGCTCTTGACGGCTTTGCGGGCGCTTCCGCCAAGCGTAATAGGCGCTTCGGGAGATACCAAAGATCTGGCACATCATGCCGACCTTGAAATGCTTATGATTGCTCTCGATGAATCGATAGATCCGCTCTTTCTCATAAGGAAGAGCCCCACCATTCTTCTTTAGGATTTCACGTTCATCTTGCAGCTGCTCGAGCTGCTTCTGAAGCTCCCGCAGCTCCGTGTTTTCGGCATTCATGCGGCCGGATCCCGGAAATGCAGCTTCGGGATCTTCAGCGAACTCCTTGCGCCACCGAGCGAGCATGGTGCGGTTCACCTCCAACTCCCGCGCGGTTTCCACCAGTCCTTTTCCTCTTTCGTTGAGAAGCTGAACGGCTTCGATCTTGAACTCGTGAGTATAGGATTTGCGAGGTCGCTTCAAACCAAACCTCCAAGTAAGCTTAGCGTTTTGAGGGGCCTACCAATCCAGGAGAAGGCCACCTCCGGATTAGGCTCCTATGCTAGCAACAGCTTCTCAGCGCAAGTTGCACTTAGAATCCTTGCGTCCTTCAGCTTCACAACGGTATTCTTCAGTGGCAGGCGCGCGGATGCAGCGGTCTGTGCAATAGGCATATGCAAGACCTGCTTTCTACTGCTCGAAGACTTTCCTTCCTGCATCTTGCCTCCAAATTCATACGAGTCCAGCAGAGCTATGCTGTTCTGGCGCGGCTCTCCGCTCAATACTGGGACTGTCGCAGTGGTTCTCATTTAATCCTGGTCCTGCCCTCCGAGATCGGCATCCAGCATCGAGCGAAATTCACTGAGCTTTTCAAAGCCAAGCTCCTGGAATAACTCTGCATCGCTCTTGGTGAACTCCGTGTCACCACGCAAAGCCC
>DAOVIK010000315.1 GCA_030673735.1 Anaerolineae bacterium | reverse complement strand
GGAAAGCTATTGGGGCGTCGAGCGCGAGCTGCTCTTCTAACGGAGCATCACGCATCAAGACTTGGGCGCAAGGTGCAACGCACTTTGGAGGAGAGTTGGCCTGAGATGGACCATGAAAGTGCGTTGCACCTGTCAACCATGCATTGCGTGACCGATTGACTTTCCACTTTATGTCATGCTACATTATGGTCGATCTGTGAAATAGGGCTGGAGGAACATCGCGAAGCCAGTGACGAAGCCGCTGGCCGGCTTCTACGCTACGGGGGAGGTTGACAGCGCGAAAGCTCAGGGGGAACGAAAGGAATGCGGCAATGCTCGAGAAACGCACCTTCGTACTCCTGGCACTCATGGGCTTAATCATAGCTCTTATCATTCCCTTTCCCGCAGCCGCTGACGGCTGCCCTCCCAACAATCCCAACTGCACCATCGAGCCCCCACAATCCATCGAAGTCAATCCCGATCCGCTGCATGCAGACGGCTCGCCGGTCGAGCTCGCGGAGCCGGGCGCGCTTTCACCGCAGATCGTGCCCATGCCGCTGCCGCGGAGTGTCGATCCTCTGCCGCTGCCATCCGGCGCGACGCTCGAGACCCTGCCGGTTCCCATGCGCTATCAAGATCCTACCGATGCCACCTGCGGCGTGCAGGCCCTGGGCATGGCGATGAGCGGATTGGGCGAAGGCGCTCCTAGCTCGGCCGCCATTCAGGAATTCCTCGAGGCCAACGGCATGATGTACTCGTTCGGCACAGGCGTTGAGGAGCTGGCATACGCCGCGCAGTCGCTGGGCTACGAGGGTTCGCTCCCCTTCCACCGCTGGACGCTCGAAGACCTGCAGGCCGAGCTTGCTGTGGGTCGTCCGGTCGTCGTGTCGCTTGGCGCCAATGGCGAGGGAGTTCCCGGCCATTTCGTCACCGTGACCGGCATCTCGGACGGCCAGGTGACCTTCAACGATCCCACCCTCGGAAAGCAAGTGATCTCAACCGAGGAATTCCTGCGCCTGTGGTCGCTGGAAGGCAACAGCGGCGTGGCCGTGCGGCGCGAGACAACCGTCGCGGGGACGGCAGGCTACGCGCCCTGGGTGGCCTTCGGCGCGGCCCTGATGGCGCTGATCAGCCAGACGCCCCTAGCGCTGCGCCGCAAGGGCATCGGCGGCCGGCTCGATCCCGGCGGCGCGGCAGCAGGACGGGGACCTGCTCCTCCCGGCTATCGCTGGATCCAGCGCCAAGTGCCCAAGTACGAGTGGCAGGAGGTGCAGGAAGGCTGGCAAATCGTTCCTAAAACCGTGCCTAACATGGTCCTCAAGTACAAGCCGATCGGTTGGACGACAGAAACCAAGCGCATCCCGCGCTACAAGACCGTCCAAGTGCAGGATGGCTGGACATACACATTCCAGCGCGTGCCCGCCTATCGCACCCAGCGCTACATTCGATACTGGCGCACGGAGTACTCGCGCCGGGCGACCTACCGCTACATTCGCGGCAGGCGCGTCTTCGCCGGCTACCGCAGGGTAGCCCGCAGGGTGCCGGTCTACGGCACGCGGCGTGTCTTCGCCGGCTATCGAACGGAACGCAGGCGCGTGCCGCGCATGGTCCAGAGGACCGTGCTCGCCGGCTGGGATTTGGTCGAGAAGCGCGTCCCCAAGTACGGCTGGGTGGAGGAGCAGGACGGCTGGACGGTAACCTCCGTGAGGATCCCGAACATGGTTCACAAGCAGGTGCAGGTTGGCACGGAAACGACCTGGGTGTTAGAGAGGCTGCCAACGCCAGTTCCGCCCCGCGAGCCACCGACTCCAACCGAGACACCCACGGAAACACCAACCCCACCGGGACGCGAACCCGAAGCGACGGAGACTCCCACGCCTCCGGGATTTCCCACATCCGAGCCCGAGTCCGCAGTCCTCCGCGATCCATACCCGCCAGGATTCGCCCCATCACATGACCAGATATGGGATCTTCTTCCCAACGTGCGAGGAGCCTGGATAGCAAGGGGGCTCCGCGGAATTCGAGCCTTTAGCAATGCCTCAACAGCAGCTGCGCTGCAATTCAATGCACTTGAATCGGGCCTAATTTCAATAAGTGCACCGTCCATCTCGACAGGCCAGAGAATTCTCTTCAGACAAGGATATGGATTCAACGGAACGAGATACTCCAGTGCCAATGTCACGCGGATGACATCCAGCAGATTGGTGAGAGGTGCATTTTCTAAGTCAACTATGCTGACTGCGCTCGGGACATCCATATTCGGAAACCTATATGACTATGGCGTCGGCCGCCATCGTGATGAGGGGATCATAAGTCGCGAATTCGCGGTTTCCACAGGCATCGATTTTGCACTTACCGTCGGCACTGGCCTAGCGGCAGCAGGCTTTGTGGCCGGAGTAACTCTGTTAGCAGGAGCAACTCTTCCCGTCTGGGCAACCATTGCGGGGGCTGCTCTGGTTGGGACAGGAATTGGCTTCGTACTTGAGGCCCTCGGCGTTGGGGAGGGTTTGAAACAAAGGGTTAATGATGGATTGGATGCATGGGTTGGAATCGCCCATAATGCTGGGATCATTGCACAGGTGGTTGCGGATCGGGCATCCACTGCAATCAGAAACACTGCCCAAACAGTGGCTGCTGCAACAAGAAACGTGATTAGCAGCATCTCAGATACTGTTCAGGAAGCAAGTCAGGCTGTCGCAGAGACCATCCAAAACGTCGGATCGACCATAAGCAACGCTGTTGAAACCATCACGGAAGGAGTATCAGGATTC
>DAOVIK010000086.1 GCA_030673735.1 Anaerolineae bacterium | reverse complement strand
CGTAGGATCAACGTCAGTACCGCGGTGATCACTCCGACCACCAGGCCGCCCCAGAAGGCAGGCCAAAATCCATCCACAGTGAAGCCGATGTTGAAGAATTGTCCTACCCACCCCGTGAGCCAGAATAGCGCCGTGTTGATCGCCAGCGTGAACAGCCCCAGCGTGAGTATGATCAAGGGGCAGGTAAGGAATTTCAGCAAGGGCCGCAGAAGAGCATTGATCACACTGAATACAAGCGCCAGCCCCAGTATGCCCCACCATCGCGTTTCTTGGGCATGGATGCCTGAAATCCAGCCCGGCAATATGGCCACAGCCAACGCCACGGCATTGATCGCCCATCGCAAGATCATTCGTTGCATGCTAAGCTCCTCCGCACAATGATACACCAATCACAGGACCACATAGCGCAGTGCTTTCAAAGCTTGAATCCACGCCACTCGAACTGCCTGCCCAACTCGTGCCTCCCGGCATCGATTATTCGACGTAGACCTCTACTCGTTGGCCCTCGTCTTCGTCGATCACGTCGATAATCTTGCCCGTTACGCCCTGCCGCAAGGCCTCAGCCAGTTCTTCAACGTCCAGGCCCTCCATATCGGGGACAAACCGCGCCCCCAACCTCAAGCCGACATTCACCAAGCGCATGGGAACGTTGACATTGACAGAGGATTTTCCGCTTTCTAGGTCTGTCACGTGAACGCGCAGCCAGCCCGATTCGCTGGTTGGCGCTGCAGTGCGCTTGCGCTCCTGCTTGCCCAACGCCTTGAGCAGACGCGCACCCTCCTCAGCACTGATCTTGTCTTCCTCGATCATTTTCAAGATCTTGAGCCTCTCCTCGGATGTCGTCATCCGCCCCTCCTAATCAACCCAGGCGAACTTCAACTCGTTCACCTCTTTCGCCTTCAGCCACCTCGATGAAGATCGGGCTGTCGGCGGAAATGCCCTCCTGCAATGCCACCAATAGTTCATCCACCGATGTGTGATCAAGCTGTGGGATCCGATGGCCGAAGCGCCGCAGGAACCAAGCCGACAGCCTCAGCGGCAGCGGCATACTGATCGCGATCCTGCGTGGCCACGAATCCTGGCCCGTATGCACTCGGACATGAACCCACATCGCGTTGCTCGTCGCCACAGCAAAGACCGCGGCCAATACTCCCAGCAGCAGCACAGGTCCTGCTAACAGCCACCACCATCCACCCAGCGAGCCCAGCCATGCTCCCAGGCCGGTTATGCCCAGTCCGATGGCCAACACGATCAACCACCAATGCCGATACTTCCTATTGTCCATCGCGGCGGTACTGGGAGGAGTGTCAGCTTGGCCGTTGATTTCCTGTAACTCACGCAGCGCATCGTCAACGTCGATTTCACCGGCGTCGATCTGCTCCAGGACCCGCAATCGCTCATCACTTGTCGACACGAAACCCCTCCTCAAGCATCGCCCTCACATTCAATCCTTCGAGGGACTCGCTTCTGGCTGCACTTGCTGCCTCGCCTTCCTCACAATAAGCCCACTGGCAATCGCTCCCATGCCCATCAATCCGCCCCCCAATACAAAGGCATTGCGCAACCCGATTAGATTCCCCACAAAGCCTGCGACGCCCATGGAGACAAGATTGGCCAATCCCATCGACATCTCCACCACCGCGCTGGCCCTGCCCAGCATTGCTGCATCTACTCCACGCTGCAGCAGGGTCTGCAGCGCCGCGGTCAACGGAGGGATCGTCATTCCTACGAATGGAACGATGATCAGCGCCACATAATAGCCGGGCGCTCTTCCAAAGAGGATTGCTGTCACTCCCAGCAGGAGCAGCGACACTACCGCGGTCCTCAACGGAGCGATGCGCCTACCAATCGTGGCCAGGTACCCACCTCCGATCAGCATCCCCAATCCCAGGGCAAACATCATGGCTCCCATGGCTCCCGCAGATGCTCCAAATGCGCTGCTCAAGAACGGCACAAACAGCACGTTGATCGCACCCAACGCGAGCATGGCAAAGGCCGCACCGATCATGATCCCCTGTACCAGGAGACTGCGGCTGGCGAAGCGTACGCCCTCGAGAAGGTCAGACCAGGCAGTGTCCTTCTTCGCCAATTTAGGATCGATGCGCGTCGCAACTCCCGAGATGCCAACCACCAGAAGGCCAGACACAAAGAAGCTGACGGAGTCGATCCAGAACGCGGCTTCGGTAGTCCAATATGCTATCACCATGCCCGCCAACACCGAGCCAGCAAGCATAGCGACATTCTGGCCGGCTTGGATCCATCCATTTGCGGTCAGCAGTTCTTCATCCTCGACCAATGCCGGAAGCAGTGCAGTGCGCGCCGGGTTGAAGAATGCGCTCGCACAGGCCACCAGGAATCCGATCACCACCGCCCAACCAAGATCCGCAGGGGTTCTTAGGAGGAGGAAGCATGGTAGCAGCAATGCGCGAGAGAAATCCGAAATGATCATTATTACGCGCCTATCCAGGCGATCGACAAGTGTACCTGCGACGAAGCCGATAAGCAGCTTTGGCAGCGCAAAGGCAATCAAGACTGCCGCCAGGGCTCGCACTGCGTCCCCAGGATCGGTGAATATGCTGTCGATCCTTATCGCCAATGCCAGGAATGTGAAGGTGTCTCCGCCGGCCGAAATGAGCTGCGCCACCCACAAGAGAACGAAGTTGCGGTTTCGGAACAAGTCTTCTCTCCACGGGATTAGTCTCTTACCTGCACCAAGACACGCGCTTCGCGGCTCGGCAAGGCTTCCTCGGATCTTCGCCGGTCCTGCCGATACAAGATCCAACTCAGCATACCGGCAAGGATCATCGAGAGACTTGCAGCATACCACACTAATCGCGGGTCCAGGTTGTCCATGATCAAACCGGCCATCAATGGTCCTGCGGCGTGTCCGATCAGCCCCGAGAAGTTGAAGAACGCCATGTAGCGGCCACGCATGTCGTCAGGAGCCAAGCGCACCACCAACGCCTGCGCAATCGGCGCCACCACCATCTCGCCGATGGTCAGGATCACCATCGCCAGGATGAACAGCGCATAGCCGGTGATCAGGCCGTACATGCCCAGCCCCAATGCGTACAAACCTGTCCCCAGAACCAGCATCAAATAGGGAGGCAATCCCTCGATCTTGCGCGTGATGTAGAACTGGAACAGCACCACCATAGTGGCATTGAGGCTAAGCAGGTAGCCATATCCCTTGGCAGGAACTCCATGCACGTCACGCAGAAAGACTGCAAGCGTGCCGTGCATTTGCACCATTCCCAGCATCACAAGGGTGGACGCAGCAAAGAATATCATGAACCCGGCGTCACGCAAGATGCGACCATATCCGCCGAACGTCTCGCTGACGGTCTCCGGATCCTTGCCTTCGGGCGCCTCAGGCATGCTTTCGGGAATGGCTCTGGCGACGATGACTGCCGTGATCAGGCTAGTCACCGAGTCGATGACGAAGAGCAACAAATATGAGACCCCGGCCAACACACCCCCGATGGCCGGACCGATAGCCACTGCAAGGTTGAATACCACACGCAGGATGCCGAAGCCTTGCGTCCGTTGCTTTTCAGGAAGAATATCGGCAATCATTGCCCCCGACGCAGGACCGCCTATGTTGGCAAATAAGCCCACGAACATCGCCGAGGCGTAGACGACTTCGATGGTTGGCGATAGGGCAAGCAGCATGCTGGAAAAGGCGCTGAAGATCAAGCCCATGATGATCAGCTTCTTGCGTCCCAGACGATCGGCCAACGCTCCGCCGACAACGTTACCGCCAACGCTGGTCAAGGAGAACAGGGCGAACAGGATTCCTACCTCGGTCATCCCTACGCCGAACTTGTGCGTTATGAACAAGGCAAAGAATGGATACACCAGCGCGCCGCCAAGCTGATCAATGAAGCGCGCGCCGATCAAGGTCCAGAACGTGCTTGGAAACTCCCGGTATGTCGCTCGGGCTTTCTCAAGTTGACGTTGGATCATCTCGTCTCACTATCCGCGATGACGTATTTCTCCGCTGTCAGTGCCTCCGCCACTCGGCGGATCGATTTCAGACTCTGAATGGTTCTGCTCATAACGATTTCTCTAAGGCCATGAACAGCATCCGCTCTATGTCACTCTCTACGCCGCTATTCGGCATTGATTCCACGCGATGCGAGATCTAAACCCATCCAGGTGAATGTGTCGGTGGTATGAAAATTCAGGTCCTTGATTTGATCCTCGGCCACGCCGGCAGCGTAGTCCAATACGGCCCCATCCTGGCCCGGCAATCGCGCCAGGCAGGTTGCCAGCAAGGGACCCTCCACCCGGCCCCGGGCTTCGGGCGTTACCATCAGGATCAACCGCCAGCAACGGCGCTGGCGCAAATAGCGCGTGCTCAAACTGGCCTGCAGCTGACCCCCTTCATACCAAACCCAATGATGCCTGGTCTTGAGCCCCAGCGCGGTTGAAAGCCTCTGTGGACGGAATAGTCCTGGCGTCAGGGGATATGGCCATATAAGGCCTTCGGGATGAATGCGATTGGCCAGAGTCCACTGGGCATGCCACTCTTCAGCAGCCCGCAACCGAACCGGGACTCCTTTGGGGGCGGTCGGCCGTCTCCCAGAGGGAGGGCGAATCCAGGCACTGCGGGTGCTGAACGTCCGGAACCCAAGCACATCGTAGAGCTTGCGCGCACCTTCCTGTGCGCTGCGCACCTGCAGCACCACCTTCTTGGCTTCGATCTCGCGCGCCAAATCGAGCACCGCCCTTACGAGTGACCGCGCGATACCCCGCCGGCGGTACTCTTCATAAACTGCCACGTTCGCTAAAACCCAACGCTCTGGGTAGCGCTCCACCGACAGCAGGCTGGCGTTGCCCACCACGCGGCCTTCCTCCTCCCACACGTAGCCCAATGGGTTGGCAAAGGGCGGCAGCAGAAATCGAGCTAGGAGCCACCCCAGCCAACCCACTCGTCCAAGAGAGCGCATCTCGCGCACCATGCGCAATCCCGCGGCGTCCAATTGGCCCGCGAAGACAGTTTCGATCAATCGGCCGATCTGCCCCATGTCGCTCCGAGGCTGAACCGGTCTCATTCCCGTGCGCAGCTTTTTGCTGCGTGTGAGCGCGGCGGCGGTCATGATTTATCCTCAAGCGCCTTCAACAGGTTCTCGGCCTCGTCTACGTTGATCTTGCCCTGTTCAAGCATGCGCAGAATCGACATCCGCTCTTCCTCGCTTGCCGGGTCGCGTGCAGGGGCGCCGGATGGGCCAAAGTGCACGCGCTTGCCCCCGTGAGCACGCTCAAGACGCTTCTCTGCTCGTCGCTGCGCCTTGGCCGCCTGGCGCATCGAGCGCGAGACCACACGCCGCACTCTCTCACCAATGCGATCTGAATCAAACTTGGAGAAACCACTGTCTGAGGCGCCAAACCGAGCTTCAAGATCCGCCATCTTGGCTTCGATACTCGCAGCGATTGACTCGCCCAGGTCGAGAGTCATTTCTCCAAAACTCCCCTCTCCGGCATCCAGCATTAGATCGCCCCCGGCGCACAAATCGATCTCTGCCTCACCCTTTCCGATGCGCAATACTCTCCCCGAATCCACACTCTCAGCCTCCTCGATTCCAGAAAGCTGCAGATCGCCCCCGGCCTTGACTTTGATCTTCGCCGAAGCGTCTTCCGGAATCCTGCAGACCAGGTCACCGCCGGAAGTGACCAGCGCGCGCCCTTTCTTCTGCGGTGACAGACGCACACTGGCATCCCCTCCCACGTTCACTTCCACGTTGCCTTCCACTCGCTCCAGCGAAAAATCTCCTCCCAGCGTCTCGATCTCCACTGCTCCTTGCACCTGGGCCACTATGCCATCGCTTCCGCCAGATTTCAGGAAGAAATCGCCGTCAAGCTTGCGCGCATCCAGATCTCCGCCAATGCGTTCAATGGTCACTTTCCCCACGCGGCGCAGACTACAGTCCCCTCCAACGGTGCCCATTGTCAAGTCAGCGGTCAAGCCGATGGCGCGCAGGTCGCCGCCGATCGTTTCGACCTGCACCTGCGATTCGGCAGGCAAGAAAACCAGACAGCCCGAACGACAGGTGACGAGCACGACCTTGCCTTCCTTGGTTACCGAGAGTTTGCCATCGACCGGCGCGTGTGCTTCCAGCTGGGCGCCTTCTCGCCCAGTCAGACGCAGGTCGCCTCCGACCGAGGTGATACGTATCTGCGGCTTGTCACCGACATCGATCTTCAGGGTCTCCATCGTCTCTCGCTCCTTGCATGTCTCTGCTAGCTTAAAGGAGCAGGCTGACCCCGCTCCTCCACTTCGTCATTCCGCCTCGAGCAGACTCATCGCTTGTTCGGAACTGATCTTGCCCTGCTCCAGTTCGTCGAGGATGCGGTGCCGCTCTTCGTCACTGAGCCCCATATCCTCCAGCCCGACTTCGAAGCCCATCTGGCGGATGACTTCCGTCAGGCGCGCGCGCAGAGTGGGGTAGGACATCCCCAACTCGCCTTCCATGCGGTTCAGTTTTCCTTCACAG
This sequence comes from Anaerolineae bacterium, assembly GCA_030673735.1. Classification (GTDB taxonomy): domain Bacteria; phylum Chloroflexota; class Anaerolineae; order Anaerolineales; family E44-bin32; genus W1033. The sequence goes on along the minus strand of DAOVIK010000086.1, from coordinate 92 downwards.
CGGATGAACGTTTCTACGAATGCCAATTGTTCGGCTGAAAGATTACCCAGCCGTCCGGTCTCGAAGTGGCCTTCGATGCTCGTATCGCAGCT
>DAOVIK010000377.1 GCA_030673735.1 Anaerolineae bacterium | reverse complement strand
GAAGACCAGGAAGCAGTTCTCTCTGTTCGATCTCTTCTAGGTTGATAAAGGTCATGCGTATCTCCTTCGGATAAGCGGAGCTATCGCCGCTGCGGATCACGCTTGGAAGATCAGGCTGCAGCACGTCACCCCGGCTTCGGCGCGGGCCAGCTCTGACACGTCGACGCTCCTGACTGCGATGCCGGCTTTTTCCAGACGTTGGCGAGTGCGTGCATGAGCCTGGGAATAGATCACCGCCTCCCCAATGAGCAGTGCGTTGGCCGCGTGATGCTCGGCTGGGTCCGTCTCGATTAATTCAAGCCCATCAAACACCGCAGGATCCACCCATTTCGGATCGATCAGAAGCGTATTGAGCGCTACCCGGGTAGTCGCCGCCTTCAGATGCAGGCAATCCGTGATTTCCACTGCTTGCACGCGGTAGCCAAGGGGGGCCAGCATGCCACGCATCTGAGTAATTCCGGCTTCGTTGGTGCGGCCTGAATGACCGACATAAATCGTCTTGTCCACGCGCAACACGTCACCCCCGTCCATCGTACCCGGAGGCTCGATGCGCAACAAGCGCCGGTAATCGCGCAGCTTCTCTACGATGGTTCTTGTCTCAAGCCTACGCACCTCAGCACCCGGGCGCATGATGATCGCCACCTCATCCAGCACCACGGCCGCGTCCTCCACGAAGACTGCATCCGGAAGCTCAGGCTCCTCCGGCAGGCGCTCGACCCGGCATCCCAGATCGGCGAGGCTTGCCTCGTACAGGCGATGCTGCTTCCGGGCCAGACCGACGTCGATCGGCTCACGCGATTGATACGTGAGCAGGCATTCGGCGATGCTGGAGCTGACCTCTCTCGTTATGGCTATACGCATGGATACTCCATCATGATCTCGCTGTCCCGACGTGCAAGAAAACCGGCCTAAAGGAGCTACTTGTCAATAAATATGCAGGAGCGCTTCGAAACCAGTTCCTAAGAAGCCGATCATTCGCCCGCAGGAGCTGATTCTACATCGAGAGAAGATTCTGGAACTGCCTCAGGCGAGTACACCCGGATCGCTGCCTCGCCCTCCACCGGGCACTTGTACTCGCATACCCCGCAACCAATGCAGCGCTCTGGAATTACCGTGGGCTGTAGCAGCGTCAGCGGTGCCCCGAACGCATCCGTGGTGATATATTCCTCCAGCTCGACGGCCTTCTCCGGCAGTGGGCACATCTCCTCACAGACGATGCAATGCGTGTCTTCCGACCAAGGCAGGCAGCGATCCTGATCGACATGCGCCACGCCGATCACGGTTTGCTGCTTCTCTTCCAAAGCCAATGGGGAGATGGCTCCCGTGGGGCAATTCTCCCCACAAGCGTTGCAGGCATAGTTGCAGAATCCCATGCGCGATACCAGCACCGGCGTCCAGAAGCCAGCAACTCCCGCCTCGCCTATCGCCGCTTGCAGTCCTCCCGTGGGACACACCGCCAGGCATACGCCACAGCGAACACACTTGGAAAGCAGATCGTTCTCGCGCGCTCCCGGAGGCTGGACCAGGAACGGATGCTCTTCCCCTGCCGGTTTGGTGATGCTCAGCAATCCCACACCCGCGAAGGTAGCGCCAAAGGATGCCAGGGCTTGGCGTCGGCTTGGATCGTATTCATGCCAATCCGCTGCGCCAATTCGCGCCGGGAACGAGATCCCCAAGCGCGGACAAACCTCTCTGCAATCCAGGCATAGGGTGCACTCCGCCGGGTCACTGGCGTAGTTCAGCTCAGGCCGGATGGTTCCGGTCGGGCAAGCGCGTGTGCACAGTTCACATCCCGTGCACTCCTCGCCCACCTCTCGACGTACAAGCCCAATCTTGCTCAGTAGGCCCAACAATCCGCCCATGGGGCATACGTATCGGCACCAGAAGCGCTCGGCCACGACGTTCAGTGCGATGATGCCCAGAAACACCAGCCCAAATAGAAGAACCAGCCGCGATTCAACCGGAATCCGCGGCAGTATCGCCGGGCGTACCAAGTCGTCGAACCACTTCACGCCATCGCGCAGCGCGGGTACGCGATACAGCGCCGCTTCGGCAGCAGTGACGCCTCGATCAAGAGCCGGCATCAGGCTGGCTGAGACCGTGCGAACGAAGATCGTCAACGGATCGAACACCAAGAGGCTCAGGTTCGCAAACAGCGCCGCAAACAGGGTGATGAGTAGAATCCAGTACTTGATCTTGCGCCAAGTTTCAGAGGGCGGTTTGCG
>DAOVIK010000368.1 GCA_030673735.1 Anaerolineae bacterium | reverse complement strand
TGCCCACGGTAGCACAAACGAAGCAGGGAAGAAGCCCAAGCTGACGGTCCTCGTTGATCTGTCTGGCAAGGGCGTCTGGACGAAGAGCAAGGCGATCATCCACCTCTATCAGACGCAGGTTCTGGCCCCCAAGCCCGGCGATTTTGACGGCTTTCTCAATGGACGAGTGCGCTTGAGTGGAGGCATAGGCGACGAGACGCCCGTCGCATCCACACTCGTTGCTTGCACAGTCTGTGGCCCGTTCGCGCCCAGCCAGCAGGGCGCAGAGGGAAGCACTCGAAGCAGCATCCTGGATCACTCCGCCACCAGCGGAATCAGACCTGAATTTCATAGGCAGTCCAAGCATATCTACGAGCCAGTCAAGCACATGGGTCTCCAGTTCTGTGCAAGCCGGACTCGTTGACCACAGCATTCCCTGAACCCCAAGGCCGGCCGAAAGCAGATCTCCTAGTATTGCGGGACCGGAGGCATTTGACGGAAAGAAGGCAAAGAAATTAGGCGATTGCCAATGGGTGATGCCGGGAATGATCAGCTTGTCCACATCCTTGATAATGGTTTCAAAGGCTTCGCCCTGCAGGGGTGGCTCGGAAGGAAGTGAAGCACGAACCTGCCCCGGCTGAATTTGAGACAGAACCGGAAACGACTCGATCCGCTGATAGTAATCAGCGATCCAATCTACCACGGCCCGGCCATGCTCACGGAACTGTTCTGGAGTCATGTGGAAGCTTTTCTCTTCTGACATCTTTCCTCCTTATTTGCTTCGCCATTTCCGCTATTTCCGCGACATCAGACCGCTTCGATCGTTGATGGAGGCTTGGGCGCTATGTTGTATGTGACACTGACGATGCCAGGCACCTCGCGGATTATCTCGCCGGACAGCTCCTCGAGGATTTCGACCGAGAGCCGCGTCGGTGTCGCGGTCCGCGCGTCCACACTCTCCCAGCAGCGCACCTCGATCTGCTGGCCGAAATCGCGCTTGCCGTCGCGCATGCCGGTAACGCGGTCTTCATGAAGGATCGCCATGTATTGGAATGCGCCTGTTCCCTTGAGCAATCGCTCTACAACCGCCGTTGCCTTGCGAACCGTCTCGATACGCTCCGGCGTCACTCCCCCCAACACACGTGCCGCGAGCGCCGGCCCCGGGAACGGGATGCGCTCGAACAGCTCGGCCGGGAGCCCGACGGCCTCGCCAACTATTCTCACGCCGTCCTTACGAAGCTGAATGAGCGGCTCAATGATCTGGTACCCGAAGGTTTCCTGCGGGTCGATCCCGAGCTGCTCGAAAACATTGTGCTGCCGCTTGATCCCTGCGACGGTCTCGTCGACATCGGTCAGGATAGTCCCCTGGAGAAGGTGCTTCGCTCCGCTTTCCCTGACGATGCGCCCGAATACATTTCGGTAGAAGCTCTGGGTGACAGCCTCGCGCTTCTCTTCCGGGTCCGTAAGTCCCTTGAGCGCCGCGAAGAACTCGCTACGCGCATCGATTATCTCGACCGTGACTCCGAGCTCCTTGAAAAAACCAACGACTTGTTCGGGCTCTCCCTCGCGCATGAGACCGTTTTCGACGAAGACGGTCTTAAGCCGCATCCCCAAGGCTCGGTGCCCGAGCATCGTAACCGTAGACGAATCGACGCCACCTGAGAGGGCGTTGATCGCCATTCCGTCTGCAACAGCGGTCTTGATCTCTTTGACCTTCTCATCAATGAACCGCTTGACGTCTAGATCCTGCGCAGTGATCTCTTGAATCATGTCGCAACCTCCTCCTTATCGATGCTGTGCTATCAACTCTGTAGCTGTCATTGTTTCTATGGCCTAACGTCGCAAATCAGCGGTGGCCCGGCTATAAGCCAGGACATCCGACTGCGTTTGCTTGCTAGGCGTCAACCAGGTCATTCAGGCTGCTTATCGCCCGTACGCCAGTGGGGACCTCCAGCAACCCTGGGTTGTACCATATTGCGTCAATTCCCATTGATTGAGGAACCTTGACATCGCATTCTATCGAATCACCGATCATCACTATTTCCGATAATTCTGCGCCAAGTTCTCTGACGATATACTCATAGAATGCTACTTCTGATTTGGAACACTGTATTCGCCGATAACAAAATATCTGCTCGATAAATTGGTCAATGCCCCCGCGCCTTAGCGCCTGGGCAACCTCCTCAACATCTGAATCCCTGGCATCCGTGGCAAGATGACAAGATGCGTTTTGGGATAAGACGGACAGGCAGTTACTTGCCCCTTCAATCTCCCTGAGCGTTGACCACCGATACATAGGACCCTCATTGCCAGGTAAATCCGCCATCAAGGTATCG
>DAOVIK010000274.1 GCA_030673735.1 Anaerolineae bacterium | reverse complement strand
CATTTCGACTTTTCCGGAGCATTGCCTATAAGATCTGCACCTGTATGCCGGTATCGGCCTCGATCTTTTCCACACACTTCTGCAACTCGGTCAGCCTGAAAACGCTTTCTTCGCCTGTGGGCTTCCCCAGTATGATCATCGTGACTTCTTCCTCAAGAGCTGCTTTCTCCAATTCCTCGAAGACCTCACCTTCGCGAATCAACGTTCCTGCTTCGACGTTCTCCTTGGCAGCTCGCTCCTTGGCCATCAGCAACAGGAAATCGCCCATTTCGGCGATATCGTTCCCGACATCCACCACGATGGGGGCAGCCGTCTTGTCCAGAAAGTGCGTATCCACGACGTATACGAAGAGCAGCTCGTCGCCTCGCTCTTTCGCTAGTGCAATGACTTTATCCTGGGTGTGGTAGCTGGCTTCTCCCCCACGGGTCGCACAAAGGATCTTGCCCATTATGCCCTCCATCGTAGCAGAAATGAGTCAGTGCTTTGATGGTCGATAAGTCCCTCCGGCGCCTCAGAAGCCGATCCAGAAGTAGCGGATGATGATCCAGATCGTGGGAAGCAGAATCGTCACAAACGTCACCGGAACACCAACGCGGGAGAAATCCTTGAAGCTCAGCCGGTATCCAGCGCGGTCCAGGATTCCGGCGGCGATGACATTGGGTGCAGCCCCGATGAAAGTAGCGTTGCCACCCAGGCATGTTCCCAAGGCCAGCGCCCAATATAGAACATTGTTTTCCGCACCGGGCAGGGATTGCGTGAGATATACCGCCACCGGAACAAAGGCCGCCGCGAAGGGGATATTGGCCACGATCGCAGAGGCAAATGCCGATACCCAGATAATCACCACCGTCGCCAACAGCAAATTGTCACCGGCGATATTGCTCACCCATCCGGCGACCAACTGGATCAATCCCACCTCTTGGATCGCCCCCACCATCATGAACAAGCTCATGAAGAACACCAGCGTCGTCCAATCCACCTCACGCAGCATCTCTCCCATCGTGGGCCGCGTCCAGAGCAGCAGCGCGGTCGAGCCCAGGATTGCCACCACCGCGGGCGGCATGTGGAACTGGTCTGCCACAAAGAACAGTATCAACGTCAAGCCGAACAGGATCAGCGACTTCCAAAGGAGCTTGGGATCTGTGATGCGCGCACCCTCTTCGAGGCGCACCATCAGCGATTCGGAGGGAGATTCCCGCCGGCGATCGAACTCGGAGCGGTAGAGCCAGCGGATCATCACCAGAAGAATGACCATGCCAATCAGTGCAATGGGTGCCATGTTGACCAGAAATTGGCTGAAGCTCAGACCCACATACGAGCCGATGATGGTGTTGGGAGGGTTGCCTATCAAGGTAGCGGCGCCGCCGATGTTGGAGGCCAGCACCTCGGGCACCACGATGGCAGCCGGATGGATGTCGAGCGACAATGCAATCTGAATGCTGACCGGCGCCATCAGCAGTATGACGGTCACGTCATTCAGGATCGACGAGGTGACTCCGGTTATGGTTACCAGTATTGCGACGACAACTAGAGCGTTGCCTCGAGCCAGTCGGAAGGTTTGGTAGGCCATCCACTGGAAGACTCCCGTCTGGCTCGTGACCGCCATGAAGATCATCATCGTCATCAACAGGAAGATTACGTCAAAATCGATATACCCCACCGCTTCTCGAAACCCGATGATCCAAAAGTCACTGTTGCTACTTCCGATGAAATAGGAGATACCAAATACCGCGGCCACTCCCAAGAAGGCCGCGATCGTCTCGTGCAGCACGCTCATCGAGATCAGGCCGAACACGACGACGAATATGCCAGCAGCCAGGAAGAACGCAGGGTTGAAAACCCGGGCGAGCACCACGTCAGGAATCCTGATTACGTGCATCTCGCCCATTCGAACGATTTCGCGTCGCGCGAATCTCTGCCGAGAGGAGGAAAGATACCCCTCCTTGCTGACCTCCAAGGCCACCGCTTCCTGCTCGATCTCTTCTGGCGATACAAGCAGATCCAATACGTAGAAGCCCTCATCATCGGTCTGCGCAACATCCGCAACTTCGCCCGAGATTAGAAGATCCTGCTGGACGCCCGAGATGTATGCGCGCACTTCGGCCTGGGCTACAGGTTGGTCCTGGGAATCAACAACCCTGCCCAAAACGGAGATCACAAGCTCATCACCGGCTTGCGCATCGCCCTCAGCGAACCCAGTCTGCACAAAGAGGAACGCAAAGAGCACAAGCAGGACAAGCGAGAAAGATAGGCGTTTCGATCTTGGAATGGGGCTCATTACCGTGCGATTATAACGTAAGTATCTGATTTCCACCCAGCTATAAACTGCTTCATGCAACACGATCTCGAGAAATGCAAAGGGCCGCCCGGAGAATTGTCGACACGGCGGGAAATCAGCTCAAGCGCAGCGCAGCAAGCGGCTGCAGGCTTTCCGGATGCTGCGGAGCAACATACGAGGACTCGTCCGCCAGTTCCCAACTTCCATGGATGCCCAAAGCTTTCATGGCCAGCGAGATGTTTGCCATGCCAATACCGCCGTCGTAATAGCGGTAGTTTTGCCCCCGGCCGCGGCCGTACTTGGGATTGCGGCGCTTGACGAACACATGAAGCGCTTCATCGCGCCAGAGGAAGAGCCACGGCTGGGCGTTGACTGCCGAGGGTGCGCTGCGTCCTGCGGTGATCAGGGGCTTCAGGAACTCCGGAGCTTCGCGCGGATCGTCGAACGAGTCCTCGAAGAACACCTGATCCTCGGGAAGCCTCTCATCGCCCTTGGGCACAGATCGAATGAAGGCATTCACCGCCCGCCCGCCAAGAGAGGTTGCCGCGTGTCCAAAGACGAGCAGCGCCCCGCAGCGAGAGCCTTGCGGCAGATTCAAACGCGTACGCACCGCCTGCTCACGGCCCAGCGTCCCGATGTAGCACGATGCGAGACCATGGAGCGTCAGGCCGATCACGATCTGCTCCACGCGGTATCCCAAGTCCAGCAAGGGGAGCCGCTCCCCTGTGGCGTAGGGCGCTATCACGTGCGGGGGCGAAACGATATAGCCGTAGGCGCCCATGCTTCTGATGAAATCTCTGTCGACCAGCATG
>DAOVIK010000027.1 GCA_030673735.1 Anaerolineae bacterium | reverse complement strand
TAATGTCTTCCTTCGTGATCAGCTTTACTGTGTCGGCGATGCCTTGTAGCAAGCCGAATGGGCCGACCCTATTGGGACCCAGGCGATCCTGAATGCGGGCTGAAAGCTTGCGGTCCAGCCAAGTGAAGAGCACGCCGCCAATCAGCAACATGGCCAGGGCCAACGCAACCGCGCCGACAAAGCGCAGCAGTGTGATGGCCAGGTTTTCGGCTAAACCCAAACCCACCAAAAGATTCAGGAGCCATTGCCCGATCCAGGTGAAGGGATCCCAGATATTGAAATCCATACCACTCTCCCGATACGCGCAAGGAAGCGAAAGGCTGTCGACATTCTGTCGCCAGCCATCTCACACTGCGCTATTCGGCTAGGACCACTCTAGAGCACCCTTGCGCCAGACGTAGAAAAGCCCGGCCGCAAGAATCAAGATGAAGAGAACTCCTTCAAGCACCATGTAGAGCTGCAGCTGGTTGTACGCCACGGCCCAAGGAAACAGAAACACGGCTTCTACATCAAAGATCACGAAGATAAGCGCGAAGACATAGTATTGGACCTTGAATTGGACCCACGTATCGCCGACCGTCTCTACGCCGCATTCGTAGGTCGAGAGTTTGACAGGATTGGGTTTGCGCGGTCCGAGTATTCGAGCTGCGATGATCGGAACCGCGGCTGCTATGAAACCGATGGGGAGGAAGAATGCCACAAAGATCCACTGATCATGCATATGCGCCTCTCCAAACAAGGCCCAGCCTCCGGCTGGGATTTTGGATCGTGGATTTGGAAAGCATCAAGTGCAAATCCTGTGAAGTCTATCACGGACACCTGCGAGCGTCAAAAGCCCATTCGAGTAGTCTGACATACTGCCCAATAGCTACCTTTCATTGTTGGCAGTTCAGCCGGGTCTCCCGGCCGAGTGCCCAGGAAGCCGCGATGGTATAATCCGCGACGTGGTTCCCAACACTCAAAAGAACGCGAGCCTGGCACCAACCAACGAACGGAATGATATGCATCTCCTGCAAACTGCCGCTTGGGGCGATCTCAAGGCTGCGTTTGGCTGGTCCGTAGAGCGCATCCAGGGGCAGGACCGCAGCGTGCAAATCCTCTTGCGGCGCTTCCCGCTCGGGCACTCATTGGCCTATGTTCCCAAGGGCTCTGGTCCTGACGAACTTCAGAGCTTGCTTCCCGTGCTCGATGATCTCTGTCGCCGCCGGCGAGCCTTTGCGCTCAAGATCGAACCCGACTTTTCTGACGACCCGACGCTCTCCGCTGATCTCACCGCACAGGGCTTCCTCCCCAGCGCCCACGAAATCCAGCCGCGCCGCACACTGGTCGTAGACCTGCGCGGATCAGAAGAAGAGATCCTGGCGCGCATGCACCAGAAGACGCGCTACAACGTCCGCTTGGCCGGCCGCAAGGGTGTCAGCGTGCGTCCCTGGCAAGACCTGGCAGCCTTCGGCAACATGATGCTCGAAACTGCTGACCGCGATCGTTTCGGAGCACATGTCCCCGCCTACTACAAGAAGGCGTACGATCTGTTCCATCCCGACGGGGCCTGTGAACTGCTGGTTGCCGAATTCGAAGGCGAGCCATTGGCTTCCCTGATGGTCTTCGCGCACGGAACACGCGCCTGGTATCTCTATGGCGCCTCGACTCCCAAAGAGCGCAACCGCATGCCGACCTACTTGTTGCAGTGGGAGGCCATGCTTTGGGCACGCCAGCGAGGCTGCACCTCTTACGACCTCTGGGGCGTGCCGGATGCAGACCTGGACACGCTCGAAGACCAATTCGCAGGACGCTCGGATGGGCTTTGGGGCATCTACCGTTTCAAGCGCGGCTTTGGGGGGCGGCTCGTGCGCAGCATCGGCGCGTGGGATCGCCCGTACAGGCGCGCCATCTATCAGCTCTACCGCGTAGCGACCACCCTTGGAAGGTCTTGAAGCCGTGAACACCAAGCCTACCCAGATCCAAGACGCTGAAACCTGGAACCAACTGGTCACCACGCTTCCGGGAGGGCATCTGCTTCAATCCTGGCAGTGGGGCCAGTTGAAGGAGAAGTATGGCTGGAAGGCGGAGCGACTTGCATGGTTCCAGTCATCCGAATCTCCCCTCGCTGCCGCCCAAGTGCTGCAGCGCACCCTTCCCATCCCTGGTCTCGCCAATCGACTGGCGGTTCTCTACTGCCCTAAGGGACCTGCGCTCGACTGGACCAATGCCGAGCTTCGCCAGCGCGTGCTCGCCGATCTGCAAGCCATCGCCTCCCAGCGCGGCGCGATCCTGATCAAGATCGATCCCAACCTGCCCCTCGGTTTTGGCTTTCCCGGCGATTCGCAATCCACCGAGCTCGCGCTCGGTGGGCAGGCCCTCCAAGAATTCTCAGACCAAGGCTGGCGGCCCTCTCGTCAACAGATCCAGTTCGCCAACACCATGACACTGGACCTGAACAACACCGAGGACTCTCTGCTGGCGGCCATGAAGCAAAAGACGCGCTACAACATACGCCTGGCTTCCCGTCGGGGTGTGATGGTCCGTCGTGGTGGGATCGAAGATCTCGACATCATGTACCGCATGTATGCCGAGACATCGCTGCGGGACGGATTCGCGATCCGCAAACCTGCCTACTATGACGATGCATGGCGCAGCTTCATCGAGGCCGGTTTGGCGCAGCCCTTCTTGGCTGAGGTAGACCAGGAAAACGTGGCAGGACTGATCGTCTATCGTTTCGGCAACACGGCTTGGTACATCTACGGGATGTCACGCAGCGCCCACAGGGAGAAGATGCCCAACCACTTGCTGCAGTGGGAGGCCATCCGCTGGGCAAAATCCGTGGGATGCACGACGTACGATTTTTGGGGCGCCCCCGATGGACCCGATGAAAAGGACAGCATGTGGGGCGTCTATCGCTTCAAGCTAGGTTTCGGCGCCAGGCTGGTCCGCACGCCCGGCGCCTTGGATTTCACCACTCGCCCTGCTCTGTATTGGATGTACTCTGTGGCGTTGCCCTCGCTGCTTGCGGTGCTCAGACTGCGCGGGCGAGGACAGACACGCCAATCCTTGAATTAGTCGCTAAATAGGAAGCTGTATATGACCAAACTCTCCTTGCCTCGCTTGACCTTTGCCCACCTCCCCACGCCCGTCGAGCCGCTGCCGCGGCTTTCGTCCGTGCTCGGAGGGCCTCAACTCTGGATCAAGCGTGATGACCAAACTGGACTGGCTTTCGGAGGCAACAAAGCGCGCAAGCTCGAGTTCTTGCTCGCCGAGGCCAAAGCGCATGGGGCGCGCACGTTGATCACGAGAGGTGCCGTTCAATCCAATCACTGCCGCCAGACTGCCGCTGCGGCCGCGCAGCATGGCTTTGGCTGCATCCTTGTGCTCGCCGGCCATCCACCGGAGCATGCTACCGGCAACGTGCTACTCGATATGCTGTTAGGCGCTGAGATCGTGTGGGCCGAAGACCGCGATGCCGGCCAGCTCCTCCAGAAAACGTTTGACGATGCTTGGAGTGACGGTCGTCGGCCTTACTTGGTGCCCTATGGCGGCTCAAGTCCTACCGGCGCAGCAGCCTATGCCGAAGCCCTGAGCGAGCTTATGGCTCAGGATGTGCCCATCGACCGCATTGTCTTTGCCAGTTCATCGGGTGGCACGCAAGCAGGCTTGGTGGCCGGCGCCCGCATCCACGGCTTCGATGCACATATCCAGGGCATCAGCGTGGATACTCCCTCGCAGCAGCTTTGCGAAAGCGTTGCCGCGCTGGCCAACGAAGTTGGAAGCTTGCTTGGGAATCCTCTCGAGCTCACGGCCTCCGACATTGATGTCAACGACGGATATCTTGGCGGGGGATACGCCGTGATTGGCGACCTGGAGCGAAACGCAATCGGTCTCTTTGCCCGCAACGAGGGCATCCTGCTGGACCCGGTGTACACCGGGCGCGCGGCAGGGGGGATGATTGACATGATCGAAAAGGGGGAAATCAATGCCGAGGAGCGTGTGCTCTTCTGGCATACCGGCGGAACGCCGGCGCTCTTCGCGTTCGCCGATCAATTGCGCTAGCGAAGCCCTATCAGCTCGTAAGCACGGATCGGATACGCCTTCCCCTCCATGCTGATGGGGGATAACGGCTTCACCATGATCTGATCCATGATGCGATAGGCAACGGCCTCGCTGATCAAGATCTGACCTTCGGACGCGCTTTCCTGCAGCCGCTTGGCGATGTTCACGCTATCGCCGATGGCAGTGTAGTCCAGTCGCTGCTCGGTCCCCACAAGCCCCAGCAGCGCTTCTCCGAAGTGGATGCCCACTCTAAATGACAAGCGGAATTCAGGGGGCATATCGGCGTGCACCTGTGACACACCCTTGACGAGCGCTAGAGCAGCGCGCGCGGCCCGCAATGTGTGATCCGGCTGTGCAATGGGTGCATTGAACCAAGCCATGATCGCGTCGCCCTGAAATTTGTCGATCGTTCCCTCTTCTTTGAGCACCGCCTCCGCAGCAACCGCCATGTAGCGATTGAGCACGCGCATGAGCGTCTGTGGCTCCGTCGCGCCGCTGAAGGCTGTGTAGCTCTGGATATCAGCAAACAGCGTCGTGATATCGACAATGTCGCCCCCTAGCTGCAGGCTATCAGGATCAAGCTGGTCAATCACCGCAGGGGAGACCATGCGCTCGAAAAGGCTGTGCTGTGCTTCCAGACGTCTCTTTTCCGTCAGGTCATCCAAGACCAAGGCAACGCCTCTGGTCTGACCTTCCGTGGTTTTCAGAGGAGTGATGTTCAGAACCAGATCGATCCGGCCCCGCTCCTCCAAGACTTGCATAAGCTCTAGCCCCACGTAGCGCGTGTCCGTCTTCTTGACCTCCTCCAGTTTTCGATCCAGGTCAGGATCGAGAGGGAGCAAGAGCTCGCGCAGCGAACTTCCGAGCAGTTCATCCTGAGGTATTTCCAAGATCGATTCCGCGGCACGGTTGCAGAGCGTGATGTGGTCCTGCATGTCAGCCGTGATCACGCCGCTGGCGATGGAGGTGAAGACGTCCTCCATCAGATTCTTCAGTTCCGTGACTTCGTCAAGCGTACGTCGTACAGACGCGAAGAGACGGGCATTCTCCAGCGCCACCGCGGCCTGATTGGCAAACGCCAAGACCAGGGCGCGATGCTTCTCGGTGAACAGCCCTTCCCGGATTCGATTATCAGCATAAATGACCCCGGTGAGGGTTCCCTTCACCTTCAAGGGAACACAAAGGATCGAGCGCAGATGGTGGGCAATGACGCTCTCTTGGTCCGAGAAGCGCGGATCGATCTGGGCGTCGGTCGTAACAATGGCCTCACCGCCCTCCAGCACCCGGTCCACGATGGTGCTGCTTATGGCATACTCTTCCGGCCCCATCGTGGTGCGATCCCAGTTGCGCGCCACCTCGATTGCCATCTCCCCATCCATCCCCCGCTGCATGAGGAAGGCGCGCTCGGCTCCCGTCAGGCGGATAAGCGTGTCCATCACCTCTTTAAGCACGGTGGCCAGATCCAACGATGAATTGACCACCTGGCCGATCTCGGCGAGCGCCTGGGAGTTACGGCGTTCCTCTTCCACATCCTCCGCCGACTCCTGCAGCTCCAGAACTGTTCCCCACAACTGCTGCAGTCTCTCCACTACATCTGTCGGTAATGAGAAACCCGATTGCGCGATTGAAGCGCGATATTCATCCAGCTTGGTGCGAATGTCTTTCGCCGTACTGCCAAGCCGGGCGATGTTATCGCTGAATGAAGGGGGAGGAGATCGCTCTTCCAACGGCACATCCTTGTTTTATGATCGCCATGCGCGATAGGATCAACACACGCTCGCGCTTGCGTCTTCCTATTATAGGCTTTCACACTGATGGGGGAAAAACCTTCCGCGCCGCGCTATCTGAGAATCCTGCCGGGCACGTAGATGTCCTTATCCCTTTGCCGAGTCTTCACCCGGAACCAGGCCTTCCAGAGATCGGGCAACATGCGCCACCACGCACGGCGCACCGCCTTCTCATCGACCTCCAGGCCTCCATAGCGTTCGCGCGTGTATGCCTGGACAATCGTTTGTCCATGTTCAGCCGCCTCCGGAACCTGCTCCTGGAATGCCTCCTGGCGCTCGTTCGGCGTCTGCGATCGAGCCAGCCCGATGTCCAGTCGCGATAGCCAGCTACTCCAGCGAGCATAGATGCGGCCCGCAACCGTTTGCCATATGGCCTGATCCGGCTCGATGTGCAGCGCCTTCGGGGGTTTCACGCCAATCCTGCGCAGCCCGCGTGCCAGCGCCGCCATCGCCCGAATACGAGCCACGGGGTGCAGCCGTATCACCAGCAGCGTCAGCGCTGCCAGGCCCGCAGCACCAAGCCCGATTTGCCCCACTAATCTCCATCTCGATTGGGCAAGCGCGGTCTCATCGGGGATGTCCGGCCCTTCTTCCGGCTCCGGAGCCTCGTCCTCCTCCGGCTCGATGTCATCGGTTTGACCGGCGGTGGACTCCGCTCCACCTGGGTCTATCACGGCAGCTTCATGCAGTCGGTCGAGGGGTGGCTCCGATGCCGTGGGTTCGAATTCAACCCATCCATAACCTGGGAAGAAGACCTCTGGCCAAGCGTGCGCATGCTCGCCGAAGACATCGTAGCCGCCCGTATCCAAGTTGAGTGTTCCCTTGGCGTATCCGGCAGCAATCCGCGCTGGGATGCCCAACGAGCGCAGCATGATGACTTCCGCACTGGCGTAGTAGTTGCAGAAGCCGATGCCATAGTCGAATAAGAACCAGTCCACCGGATCAACGCCTTCGGGCGGCGCTTCCGTCTCGCGGCTGTAGCTGATGTTGGCCCGCAGCCATCTCGTAACCGCAACCGCTTTGTCGTAGGGAGTCTCCTGGCCTTCAGTGATCTCGCTCGCCAGGTCCAGAGTTCGCTCGCTGATGGATTGGGGAAGCTGCAGATAGCTGGTGAGAACCCAGCCGGGGTAATCCTCGCCGGCTTCAATCAGCTCTCTTCCGGTGGGCGTCGAAACGGAAGCGGTTCCCCAATACTCTTCGCCGCTCATAACGAATGCCCCCCCGGCGACGCCTAGCACGTCGACAAAACCATCGCCGATTTGCACGGAGCGTACCTTTGCAGTGCGGCTGACCCATACCGGCTGCGAGGGTATATAGAGCTGCCTCATTGCCCCGGCGGAGGAATTGATGTGGATATCGATTTCCTCGCGCCCGGCATAATCCGGAATTGCGATGGTGTCGCGCCTGGGATTGAAGCCGACCTCTTCTCCCAAGCTCACCGTCCAACTTCCGGCTTCGTAGTAATTGTAGATCTGGGCGCGCCAGTAGAACCTACCGGAATTTGAAGGAACTCCATCCGGATCCACGTGCATCACCAGCACATTGAGGGGTTCGACCCCCGCTTCGAGCGGGAGTTTATCCCCGTAGTAGTCGCTGATCACCATCACCGGCGATCTCAGGCTGTGTAGCAAGTCCTGGAACCAGTCGCGCGTCATGGCCCAGGCGCCTTCCTCAGCATCAAGATACTCGCTGAGATTCCTGGCGCGGGCCAAGGCCGGCGTTGCCCAGGCAATCAGCACCAGAGCCAAGGCTGCCAACAAACCCGAGCGGGCGATACGGAGAGCTACGTTGGGAGGCACTTGGGCGCGGATCGATTCCCAAAGCGCTTGGCGCCTGGTTTGATCGAACCACATCGCCAGCAGAAGAGACACAAACACATAGAAAGCGACGTAGAAATCCACATGGATAGGGCCGATGTAGAAGTAGGCGTTGATCAGCAACCCAATGCCGGCGGGAAGGACCGCAGGCCAGTATCTCTTGCGGCGGAAGATGCTCCAGGCTCCGTAACTGCCGCAGAACCAGAAGTACAAGCCCAATAACATGACGAACATCAGCGGATCTCTGTTCGGCTCACCGCGAATCAGCACATCAAAGAAGACGCCCATGCGGGAAAAGAGGGACATGATCCGTTCACGCAGCAGCATCGCCGGATCGATCGTCCGAACCAGCTGAAAACCAACGATGAAAAGCCCGTAGACGGACGAGAAGAGAAATGCAATCCAGGCACGAAATCGGCTGCGCGAAAGGGCGGCGCTCGCCGCAACGCCCAGTAGAGAGATGGTAGGAAGAAGGCCCAAGGAATCGGTCCAGTCGGCCTGCTTCAACGAGAAGGCCGACGTTGCCATCAAGATCGCCATCAGCACCAGGATGATGATATCTACCTGCGTTCGCGGTTTAGCTTTCTCGCGTGTCATTCCAAGTCACTCTCCCAGATCCCGCCTATGTAGACGTATGACCGCAGCCCAGCACCATATGACCCACATTAATATTACCGCTTCCGCGACGAATAGGGTCAGTCATCCACGTTTCCTATTGAAACGCTAATGTCTCATGATAGCGAGCAGAATCCAACAATCCACGCCGATCAACGTCCTGCGAGGATGCCATTTGAGGGAGGCTTGCTGCCCCTCGCTAATACTGATATGATCGAAACCTGAACCATGACGACCACCGGCACAGCCCCGCGGCGCTTAAGCCGCCTGCATCTGGTCCTGATTGCCATCATCCTGGCAACGCTCCCCGCATACTGCCTGGCAGTTCAAGTCATTCGCAGAGCGCCGCTTCTCGTCCGCCCGACGACCACCGCAACCGTATCTCCATCCGTCGTTCCGATTACCATGGTATCTACACCCAGCCGCACCCCGATCCCGCCCTTCGTCACACGCCCGCCCTCCCCCGTCCCCCCGCATTTCACTCCCTACACGCCCACTCAGACCTACACCCCCGCGCCCACGCCCACCAACACGCTCACGCCTACTCCCACCGATACGCCCACACCGACCCCCACCGACACACCCACCCCGACTCCCACCGATACGCCCACGCCAATCCCTACCGAAACTCCAACCCCGGTAGAATAGCAGCCGCCTTAAAACAGCTGCTTGGGAGTGCATTTGAACAAGCCGCAGCCGCGCGAAGACGCGCGCCTCCAATAATTAGCGCGCTTGTGTTTATGCGCGGCGACGCGCTAGAACATGCTCAGTTGTTCGGGGTCCGGGGGGCTATCCGCATCCGGGGGCGCCATCTCCTGCGCGCGAGCCACCAAGGATGCCAGCTTGGCGAAATCCTCTTCCACGGTGCTGCGCAGTTTTGGCTGGTGCAGTGCTGCCGCCGGATGGTAGAAGGGAACCACGAGGCGACCGTCCTTGGTCTTCGCCTTCCCGTGAATGGCGCTGATGCGCGCGCCGGGGAAGTAGCGCGCCATCGAAAACCTGCCCAGCGTGACGATCACCTTGGGATTGATGGCTCGGAGCTGGCGCTCCAGGTACTTGGCGCAGGCCTCGATCTCTTCGGGCTGCGGATCGCGATTGCCGGGAGGGCGGCATTTGACCACGTTGCAGATGAAGACCTGCTCACGACTCAGGCCGATGCTCTCCAGCATACTCTCCAGCAGGCGCCCCGCCGCGCCCACGAAGGGCCTGCCCTGTTCGTTCTCGTGGAAGCCGGGGCCTTCGCCGATGAAGACGATCTCCGAATCCGCCGGACCTTCTCCGGCTACGGCAAGCTTGCGCGACATGTGCAAGGTGCAATCGGTGCACTCGGCTACTTCGGCTTCAACGGCTTTCAACTCCTGCTCCCGATTCACCCCACACCTCCATCCGCCACGGCAATCCTCTCCCGAAGATCTCTCAGCGTCATGAGGATTGCGTCCTCTTGGTTGTCCATGTAATAGTGCACTTTTCTGCCCACGACCTCGAAACCATGCTTGTGATACAGGTTGATGGCGCTCTGGTTTGATAGGCGCACTTCCAACGTTACCAGCCTTGCTCCCATGGCATTCCCCTGCCGTATCGCTTCCAGCAGAAGCTGACTGCCAATTCCCTTCTGCCGGTGCACCGGATGCACGGCCAGTGTGCTGATGTGGGCCTCGTCGACCAGCATCCAGAACCCGACAAATCCGACGATCTGTGAGTTCTCTCCCTGTTGTTCGGCGAGCAAAAGACAGGAAGCCGGATTCTCCGTCAGTTCGTATTGGAAGCTGCGTTTTGCCCAGGGCGTCGGCAATGACAAGCTGTCGACGTCCATCACCGCCGGCACATCGTTCATGGTCATGAATCGCACGACCACCGTCTGCAGGCTCTCACTCATGCCTGCTTTCCGCCTGTCTCCGGGAACTTGGAAAGCGTTTTCGCGGGGCTCAGCGTCCCCAGGTAGGTCGGAACCACGGATCCGGCTTCGCCAGCTTTCCCCTTGCGCACTCGCTCCCAAGCCATGTCCGCCAAGACCGACGGGCGGCGGACACACAGCGCCGGCGGCGCCAGCGTTACGCTTTGTGATTCCTCCAGCGCCTTTCGCTGCGCGACCGTCAGCTCTCCACAGATGTACAGCGGTTCTTCCAAGCGCGCCAGAAGTTCCTCCCAGGTGAACGTCTCTCCCTCATCCGTTTTGCGCCACGATCCGCGCTTCCACTTGTACATGACTCCTGCAAGCCGAGTTCTTCCGGCCAGGAGGAGCGCAAGCATGGGTTCTCGCCGTGATGGCTGCGCCTGGGCCAGGATATCCAGCGTGGGAACGCCGACCAACGGAAGCTTGTGAGTCAGAGCCAGACCCTTTGCTAACGCCATGCCAATGCGCAGACCGGTGTAGGAGCCCGGACCTGATGCGACCGCCAGCGCGCTCAGGTCCTCGGGCTTGAGTTCATTGCGGTGCATCATGAGCGCGATCTCGGGAGCCAATTCCACCGTATGGTGCGCCCGGCTCCGCCACACATACTCGGCTAGCACGCGCTGCCCATCGTGTAGGGCCAGGCCGCTCATACTGGTGGAAGTATCTAAAGCCAAGAGCACGTTCAGCCTCCAAAGGCCGCTTGGCGGAACGAGCGCAGCAAGCCTTCATAGCGCGGACCGGTGGCTTCTATGTACAGCCCGCGCCGGAATTCCTCCACCCAACTTAAACTGATCCAGATGCGCTCCTCCGGCAGCACTCCTTCAATGCGCTCGGGCCATTCCACGACCACGGGGCC
>DAOVIK010000307.1 GCA_030673735.1 Anaerolineae bacterium | reverse complement strand
TTTTTGCCAAGACAGACATTCGCACGATCGGCGATGGCAACCCCGGCGGTTTCAACGCCTGGATAGCCGGCGGCACTCCGGTTGGATTGACGGCTGGGCTCCTCGACATGTTCAAGGGTTTCATCCCCGTAAGCCTGGCGGCTGCGAATGGAGTTTCCGGATGGGGGATCGCGCCCGTGGCGGTGGCTCCAGTGCTGGGCCATGCCTTCTCACCATTTCTCAATTTCCGCGGCGGAAAAGCCGTTGCGGCGACGCTGGGCGTTTGGATGGCTTTGATCGGCTGGAATAGCTGGATTGCGTATGCGGTGTTTGCGGTGATCTCGCTTGCGCTGCAAGCCGAAAATGCTTGGTCAGCTATGGCTGGGATGCTGGGATTGGCGCTCTATCTTTGGCTGATCAGAAGCCCGGTCAGTATCATGGCAGCTTGGGCAGGAAACTTCCTCGTCATGGTCTACAAGCATCGCAATGAACTGCGATTTCCACTTCAGATCCGTCCCTGGGCAGCTAACCTGTTAGCGAGGAGGGATACTTGAATGTAATTTGGGATCAGCATCCGCTCGTCGTAATCATCTTTTTATGCTTTTGCTTGCTGACAGCCTACTCAAATCACCGAACCGTACGCCGCTTTGGGGATTATCCACGCCCAACGACAATGCCGCGCGTTTCTATTCTGGTTCCGGCGCGGAACGAGGCGCGCAGCATCGAAGGCTGCGTACAATCGCTACTCGATCAAGATTACCCTGATTTTGAGGTCCTCGTATTAGACGATCATTCCACAGACGAAACCAGAGATATCGTGATGCGGATGGCGCACGGTAACGAGCGTCTGGCCCTGCTTAATGGCGAAACCTTGCCTGATGGATGGCTGGGGAAGCACTGGGCATGCCATCAATTGGCGCAGGCCGCAAGCGGTGAGCTGCTGCTCTTCACAGACGCCGACACGCTGCATCATAAGACTGCGCTAAGTGAGAGCGTCGCTGCGCTGCAGGCCGAGCAGGCCGACCTGGTGACTGCCTTTCCGCTGGAAGAGGTGAAGACCTGGGGAGAGAAGCTGGTCGTGCCTATCATGAGTTGGGGCATCTTCTCGTTCCTCCCCTTACGGCTCGCTTACAAATGGTCCCTTCCTGGCCTTTCAGTGACATTCGGCCAGTTCATGCTCTTCCGCAGGTCGGTATATGAAGCCGTGGGCGGCTTCAATGCCGTTCGCCAGGATATCGTGGATGATGTTAGTTTAGGGCGGCGGGTTCTGGAGCAAGGCTTTCGGTGGCGTCTGCTCGATGCGACCGAGCACGTTCGCTGTCGCATGTACCAGAGCTTCTCGGAAGTGGTTGAGGGTTTCAGTAAGAACGTCTTTGCCTTCTTTGATTACCGCTTCCTGCCGTATGTCATCGCCTGGACACTGATGGGCGTGATCTTCTTGGAGCCAGCGCTCACGTTGGGTTCTTATCTGGCCGGGGGATCGCTGACCGAATTTCCACCTAATTTAGCTGCGATTGCGGTAGGTCAGAGCGTGCTCCTGTGGTACATCGCGCTCAAGCGCTTCCGGTTTCCCGCCTACGTCGCTTTGCTTTACCCAATCAGCCTAGTCCTTTGGCTCTTGATTGTGATTCGTTCTCTGGTGCTCACAATGACCGGCCATACTACCTGGAAAGGCCGCAGCCTGGTCCGTCCGGCCATGCGCTGGCTCTGAGACAAGCTTAACCACCAAGGTGCAACGCACTTCACAAGTGCGTTGCACCTTTTTCGCGCAGGCGCCCCCGGGGTGACTTAATAGATAATCCTACGAATTCGAAGCTCGGCGCTTTATCCGTTGAGCGGCGGGCCAAAATACATAAGAGATGGCTACTGTTTCAATTGTTCGAGGCGGCTTTCGACGAGAGTATGCATGGCTGGAATCAAGCCCAGTTCCAGCGCTCGCTCAAGGTCCGAGATGGCCAATTCTTCTTCCCCAGCATCAGCATGTATCAATCCGCGCAAAGCGAGTGCGTTTGCGTGATTGGCATCGAGCTCGATGGCTTGGCTGAGGTCGTCCATCGCCATGGCAAAGAATCCTTGGTCATGAAGCAGGCTTCCCCGCAAGTAGTAAGCGTTCGCCAATTGAGCATCCGTCATCTGCGAGCCGAGGGCAATAGCCTGATCAAAGTCGGCGAAGGCGAGGTCGAAGTCACCTTGTAATCCGAGTGCTATCCCGCGGTTGAAGTACGCTTCCGCGATCTCCTGGTCGAGGGAGATGGCACGGTCGAAGTCGGCGATGGCTCGTTCGAGATCGCCCTTTGCTGCATAAGCCATTCCGCGCTTGGTGTAGGCTTCTGCGTACCTTCGGTCGAGGGCAATAGCGTGGTCGAAATCAGTGATGGCTTGGTCGAGGTTCCCTTTTCCTCCGTAGGCCACCCCGCGGCCGAAATAGGCTTCAGCGTAATTCTGGTAGAGGGCAATGGCTTGTGAGTATTCCTCGATTGCCAAGTCGAACTGGCCCTGCTCCCGATACTCTTCGCCCCGATTGAAATGCTCGACAGCTTCGGGAGATGGTGATGTACAGCCAGCTAGCACGACAGCCACAACGAAGCCCGCAGCAAGTAAGAATGCTCTCCTACCTATCGGCATTATCTTCCCTCGGTTTCAGATCGGGTATTATCCATCAGCCGGCATTGGTTGTCCAATGGCTGCAAGAGGGCTTCGCCAAATGGAGAAGAGAGCCGTCCGGTGTTTAATCGCGCAGGATTGCGCCAAATCATATCAGTTGAAGCGTCGTATTAAATACAAGGCGCCCCCGGCGCGACTCGAACGCGCAACCT
>DAOVIK010000107.1 GCA_030673735.1 Anaerolineae bacterium | reverse complement strand
CACGATCCAATAAAGGATGAGAACCGCGATCATCCACGCGGCCAGCAGCCACCGCAGAATTCTTGCACGAACCGTGGGAGAGCTGTTGCTTTCAGTCAAGGGATTGGCGCTTTCGATGGACTTGCACGGGGCTGAAGAAGCGAGGACTGGAGCGTTTTGCTGCTGGCGAGAAACCAACCCGCATCAAAGCCCAAAGACCTTCTTCTCGTCCAGAGGAATGCCGGCCAATGCGTTGCGCGTGTCGACCAACAAGGAGGCCTCCTTGGCAACCTGAGGCCAGTCATAGTCGCTATGGTTCGTGACGATTACCACGCAATCCGCTGCTCGTACGGCCGCCATCAGATCAGATTCGCTTTCCAATTCCCAAGTTTCATTCGAGAGTCGCGGGACATAAGGATCATGATAAGAGACCCGGCAATCGCTCGAAGCCAACAGGGTAATGATATCGAGCGCCGGAGATTCGCGAGCATCGTCGACATCCGGTTTGTAGGCCGCGCCGATGATCAGGATCTTGCTGCCTTTCATCGGTTTCCCATGAGCGTTCAGGGCTTCCGTGATCCTGCCAACGACATAGCGTGGCATGTTGGCGTTGATCTCAGAAGCAAGTTCGATGAAGCGCGCAGTGTACTTGAGTTCCTTCATTTTCCAGGAAAGATACAGCGGGTCGATGGGTATGCAGTGCCCACCCAAGCCCGGGCCTGGTGTGAATTTCATGAACCCGAAGGGCTTGGTTGCCGCAGCTTCTACTACTTCCCAGACATTCACCCCCAACCGGTCACAAATCAATGCCATCTCGTTGACCAATCCGATGTTGACCATGCGGAAGGTGTTCTCTAGCAGCTTCACCATCTCGGCGACGGTAGCGGAACTCACCGGCACGATCTCTTCGACGGCGTGCTGATAAAGGGCCGTGGCAACTTCGGCACAGCGCTCCGTCACGCCTCCGATAACCTTGGGAGTGTTGCGCGTTTGCCAGGTCTTGTTGCCCGGGTCTACTCGCTCGGGGGAGAACGCGACGAACACGTCCTTTCCAACCTCGAGGCCGTTGCTGCTAATGCGAGGCAGAAAGACCTCTTCCGTTGTTCCCGGATAGGTCGTGCTCTCAAGAACGATCAGCATGTCCTTATGCAGCATGCGCGCGATGCCATCCGCTGCGTCCAGGATGTAGGATATGTCCGGGTCTTTGGTCTTTCGCAGCGGCGTCGGAACACACACGGAGACACAGTCGACGTCCTTGAGAACTGAATAATCGGTGGTAGCCGAGAGCAAGCCATCAGCGACCAGCGCCTTTATTCGTTCACCCGGAACATCGGGCACGTAAGATCCTCCGTCGTTGACTTGTTGCACCTTTTCGGCATTCACATCGATACCTGTGGTACGAAGCCCGGCGCTGGCGAACTCCACAGCCAGAGGTAGGCCCACATAACCCAGGCCAACGACGGCGATATGTACGTCCTTACTCTTTATTCGTTTGATCAGATTGGCCATTGTCTATCCAGCTTTCATCAGCAAGCAATGCTCAGGTTCTTGTGTCCACATGCCGCGCCCATTCCCTTTCCTGCTTGTACCATTCAACCATGCGCCCTACCCCCTCAAGAAGGTTGACGCTCGGTTCCCAGCCAAGCAGGACGCCGGCCTTATCCACGCTTGCCCAACTGGCCAGCATATCCGCCGGATGGCGCGGCCGGAATTCCACCTCGGCCTTGCGTCCAATCATGTCTTCTAGCATTTTGATCAGATCGTTGATGGTGATGACTTCGTGCCCGCCGAGATTGACGATTTCGTACCCTACCGCCTCCAATCCCTGGATCGTGCCGCGGGCGATATCATCGATGTACGTAAAGCCCCGCGATTGTGTTCCATCTCCATTGACGATGAGATTGCGACCCTCGTGGAGCCATTGAATATAGCGGAACATGACCATGTCCGGCCTGCCGGCGGGACCGTACACCGTGAAGTAGCGGAACACCGTCACATCGATGCCGTACAGGTAGTGATAGGCGTGGCTCATCACCTCTGCCGCTTTCTTGCTGGCGGCGTATGGCTGAAGGGGTGCGCTGGTATCCGCAGTTTCCGGGGTTGGAAGCGGCGCCTCGGCCCCATACACTCCCGAAGTTGATGCCAGCACGAACTTAGGAATCTCGTGTGTGCGGCAGAGTTCGAGGAGGTTGAGTGTGCCGTTTAGATTCGTATCGACGTATACCCATGGATCCGCCAGACTGTCACGAACACCAGCTCGCGCAGCCAGATTGATCACTGCCTGGAAGCCCCCACCAAGTTGGGCGACCTGCTCTTTGTCAGCGACATCCATTTTGTGAAAGGAGAATTCGGCATACTGGTTCAGCTTCTCCAACCGATGTTCTTTTACCCGGACATCGTAGGCTGTGTTCATGTTATCCACGCCGACAACCGAATGGCCGCCCTCCAGCAGCATCTCTGCCACGCGCGCTCCCACAAATCCTGCACTTCCGGTCAATAGATAGGTCGCCATTATCTTCCTATGATAGTCGTTTCAAAGGGTGTCATTCAGGTAGGGAGCCAATCGCCCGGACTGATTCCGGACCGGGCAGCTAGAGGCCACCTGCATCAACCGCATAGAGCGGCGTAAGCTGGGTCCGGTGTATCAAATGGGCGTGGTTTTCATCCGAGAGCGTCTTGTAGTTGCTATATTGGATTTCTCGGAAATCCTTGATCGTGCCATCATCGATGGCAGCCTTGATCTCCAAGATGCCATCTGAGATCGTGTGCTGAGGGGTGAAGCCGAGAAACTCACGGAACTTGGCAAACGAAACGCGGTAGTTGCGCAGATCGACATCTTTATCGTGATGGTTGACCTTGGCGTCCGGGATATGCTCCGAGATGAATTCGCCGAGTTCATTTATTCGATGATTCTGCCCGTCCGATCCGACATTGAAAACCTGCCCTCCAACCGAGCGGATTGGAGCCTGCATCACACGGATGATAGCCTCAGCCGCATCGTCGACGTGGATGAACGGACGCCACTGCTCGCCCCCAAGGATCGTGATCTCGTTTTGGGTAGCTGCCTGAGCAGCGAAAAGGTTCACAACCAGATCGAAGCGCGGTCTAGGAGACATGCCATACGCCGTGCCGAATCGAAGAATGGTAGGAGAGAATTGATCCTTGGCGAGCGACAGGAGCACGTTCTCGGAGCCGATCTTCGTCCGGGCATACAAAGAAACAGGAGTAAGGGCCGAGTACTCGTCCAGAATTTGATCGCTGGCGCCGTACACACTGCAAGTGGAAGCGAAGATGAAGCGTTCAACGCCATAGCCACGCGCTGCTTCGGCAATCATTCGTGTAGCTGCCAGGTTGATTTCGACCGTAAGCTTCTCGTCGAGAGCGCAAGCCGGATCCCCAACCAACGCAGCCAGATCGATGACGGCATGTGCATGCTGCAATGACTGGACCACCGCCTCCACGTTGCGCAAATCATCTTCGATCAACTCGAATTCACTGTGGTCTTTCAGTTCTCGAATGCTTTCATCCCCATAGAGCAGTGCATCCAAGACCGTGACCGAGTATCCGCTATCCAGCAGCTTGCGCACCAACACCGAACCGATGTAGCCGGCGCCACCGATGACGGTCACGTTCTTGACCGAATTGACTTTCGGCTTGCCAGTGATCTTTGCCTCCGCCCAGGTCACGCGTCGCCAAAATGCAGACAGGACTCGCATTGCGCCGACAAAGGCCAGTGTGAGAAACCAGGCCGCAATCAGTGCACTGCGAGGCAAGGTAGGACGAAATGGGGAGAACGAAGATTCCAACAAGTAGGAAAGAAAGCCGAACAGCAGATAACTCACGCTGACAGCCTGGAAGATGAGCAACGTCTTGTAGCGACTGCGATAGGCGCGCCCGTAGGTATAGAAGCCGCTCAAATAGAAGACCACAAGACAGAGCAGGGTTAGCAGAAGAGCGGAACTGCTATAGGCGAGCAATGATTCGACAAAGAGCTCCTGATACTTGTAGTCCATCGCGCCCGTGGTCAAGCTGCTGACAAGCACGAGGAAGCGGATGATCAACGCAGACGCCAGCGCTACGTTTACCGCAACGCCATCCGCGACGATGCGAACCAAAGTCTCAAGAAGAAGTCGACGACGCAACCGCAAGAATTACCTCCGGGGATGCTCGCTTACGATGAATCTTACTGCTTCTACGACATCCTGCAAGTCGTTTTTGGTCATCTTAGGATACAAAGGCAGAGAAATGATGGCATCGAACAGGCGCTCCGCCACTGGGAAATCACCCTTGCTGTATCCCAAGGACTCCTGGTAGTAAGGATGGAGATGCACGGGTATGAAATGCACGCTGCTCCCGATGTTCAGCGCCCTAAGCTCCTCAATGAACTGAGCCCGATCGATGGCAAGCTGATCCAGATTGAGCCGAATCACGTACAGATGAAAGGCGTGTGATCGGCCGCCTTGGGTAATGGGGATTTCAATTTCGGGCATGCTGGAAAACGCTTGATCGTACATCTGGGCATAATTCTTCCGAATACGAACGAAATCGTCGAGCCTTCCAAGTTGGTGGATGCCGATGGCGGCCTGAATATCGGTCATGTTGCATTTGTATCCGGGAAGCACGACCTCGTAATACCACGAACCAGCACTTTCATATCGCTTCCAGGCATCGCGACTCATACCGTGGAGGCTTAGTAGGCGCATGCGCTCAGCCAATTCGTCATCGGCTGTGGTGATCATTCCCCCCTCGCCGGTCGTCAGGTTCTTGATGGCGTAGAAGGAAAAGGCCGTGACCCGCTGCAGATCAGCGTGCGATGATTGAAGCGCGTCCGAGCCAATCATGAGGCCGTTGTATGCGGCTCCGACTGCGTGCGCGGCATCCTCGATCACAGGCAGCTTGTGCTTCGCGGCAACGTCATAGACGGCTTGGAGATCGCATGCCTGGCCACCGAAATGAACCGGGATGACGGCCTTGGTCTTCTTCGTGATAGCTCGCTGGATGGCTTCCGGCGTGACATTGAAATCCTCGCCGACGTCCACTAGCACAGGACGAGCGCCAAGATGCACCGCAACGCTCGCGGTGGAGCAGAAGGTTAGCGTAGGCACGATGACCTCGTCGCCAGGCCCGACGCCGAGCGCTGCCAGCGCGATGTGCAAACCGGCGGTACAGGAATTCACAGCGATCGCATGGCTGGAATCCACATAATCTCGAAACGCGTCCTCGAAGCGTTTCGTTTTCGGGCCAGTGGTGATCCAGCCACTGCGCAAGCTGTCCGCCACCTCGGCGATCGCTTCTTCGCTAATCAGCGGCAAGGAAAAGGGAAGGTAGGATTCGCGCATGCAGCTATTCCATCCTTCTCGTAGGAGAGCTACTGCCAATCGAACGCAGAGTATATCCTCCCAAGACAAGGAAATTCAACATGCTGGAAAATGCCGGAAATGCTAGTTTCATCAGGTCGCCTTGGCTAGTCATCCGGAGTCACGGGATCTGGCTGGATTTCTTCCTGCGGTCCGAATGCCCCTCGTGTCGAAAGGAGCATCGGAATCGTTAGTAGAAAGATGCGTGCATCCAACGCCAGGGAGTAGTTCTCGACGTAGTCGGCATCCAACTCAAGCCGTTTCTCCCATGGAAGAGTGTTACGGCCATGGATCGTGGCCCAGCTCGTCATCCCTGGCTTGACCAGCAATCGTTTCTTTTGGCGTTCCGAGTAATAGCGGACCTGGTCTACCTGCTCCGGGCGGGGACCTACGATGCTCATGTCGCCTTTCAAAACGTTGAAGAACTGCGGCAGCTCATCAAGTGAGGTCTTTCGTAGAAAGTGCCCAACTCTCGTGATGCGCGGGTCATCCGCGCCCGTGTAGGCGGAGCCATCAGGCTTGCGAATGTGCGGAGCATCCGCAACCATGGTGCGAAACTTGTAGCAGGTGAATGGCTTGCCCCCCCGACCCAACCTGCTCTGGCGGAAGATACCTGGTCCCGGTGAGTCAATGCTCACAACGATGTACAGCAGGAGAAAAACCGGCCATAGGACGACGATGACCAGCGCTGAAAACACGATATCCAGGAAACGTTTGGTTGCTTGTTGAACACCTGTCATGAGCCCGCGGCCTTCTCCAAGATGGATCCGATCTTGCCCACGCAGTCCTGGCGGGAGAAGCTCTCCACCAAGTGCCTGCGTCCATTCTT
>DAOVIK010000291.1 GCA_030673735.1 Anaerolineae bacterium | reverse complement strand
TGATTTTCTTATACCGTGAATGATCAGTTCGGTCGGCTACCATCTCGCCTGACAGGACCTAGGAAGCGCAGCGAGATGGCACTGCAAGGTGAGATCCCTGGTCGCTCCACTCGAGGCTGATTCCCAGAAAGCAAGTGGAAACACGAAAGCAAATGGGAAGGATTGATTCGTCCTTCCCAGTCAGGTCTTTAGCTGGTGCCGGTTGCTAGGGGGCCAGGTGGAGGGTTCCCCAAGTGGTCGGATCTCCCCACTCGCGTGTGGAGACGCTGGACACCATGGATTCTTGAACCGCGGAGCCAACCTGGTCGTTGTCAGAAACCGATAGCGCGAAGCCGTAGTAGCTGCCGGCGGCGGGCGTGATGCCAAGCGTGGCCCAAGGAATCTTGATCTCGATTTCATACCCTTGAGGCGTCTGGCGAGCGGCCACATTCACCGAACTCAGCGGTCCGCTCAGGCTGTTAGGGAACCAGCGGTATGCCTCAGGAGACAGCCCGTCGAAGTTGCCCGGCGAGAAGCCGATTTGAGTGTCATCCGAGCTCTGCGTGGCGACGTAGAAATCGCCAACCAGATCGCGATCGAACTGAAGCTCGACGCTGTCACCTCGATACAGGTAAACGCCGGTTGAGATCTGTGCATGGGTGTCATCAAATACCCGTAGCGCAAAGTAAAGATTGGTCGAATCCCACCCCGCATAGCAGATGGCGGACAGATCACTCGAGCCAGCCCATGACGCCCCGCCGTGCACCACGTGATTGGAGTTGAAGGCATTGCCCGACCACTCGTTCAAGATGGCGTCAATGGTCGGAGCTGTGGTCAGTCGGGTTGCTGAGACCGGCGCGCCGTTGGGGCGCGCGGTGGGCACCGCGGCTGCGACAGGCGTGTTCGTCGCCGTTGCTGGAACGGGCGTCGGTGTGTGTGTCGGGGCGAGTACCGGCGTATCCGTCGCGCCGGCTTCCACGACCGAGGTAGGGCTAGAAGTAACCGATGTAACTTGAATCGGAGGGATGGTTGGAGGCGTTGCCGGATCCACCAGGGCCGTGCCGAAGATCGATGTCATCGTCAGGTTGGGCAGGGGGAAGTTGAATGCCGTCGGCGGTGCAGCGCCCGGCATTGTGCATGCCAGGACCGGCAGCAACAGGAAGATCAAGGATAGGACCCTTATATGCTTGCCCATCTCACCTCTGATTGCGGCGCAGTGCTGGCTATCTTTGGGCGTCAGCCGCAAGACGACGTGCTAAAACATCATACCATCGATGATCGCGCATACAGTTGGCCGTTGGTGGGGCGAGTGGGGGTCGACCCCACGTTCCTCAGAGGGGTTTATGTCCCCGGCCGCTGCCAATTCCGCTCCCGCCGCATCGCCCTAGCAAACAGCGATTGTGATGAGGAATTCTGCCATAGTCCTCTGCAGTTCGCAAGAGACGGACATTCGGCATAGGAGCACATAGAATAGGAAAGAGTGGAGGTTGGGCACCTCCACTCTCAGCCGATACCGCGTACAATTGAATCCACTCGAGGTGTCCGATTCCGCCGATAGCTTTATGCGGTATTTCTGCTATCGAACTTGGACATTCCCTTCCAACCAGTCGAATGCCTCAAAGCCAAGCAGGTCCGGCATGTCGAGACAATCGGTCGTGCCTGGGAAATACAGAGGGAGTGTTGTATCTGTGAAGAAGTAACTCTCCTGGTCATAAGGGGAAGCTTCTCCCTCGCCATTGTCACGAACTGACCACATTAGATTCAAGCCGACTGGGTATGCCAGCGAATTGCGGGTTTTCGTAATTGTCATTCCCATCCAAGCCGTGTTGCCAGAGACTGCGAGACAGGTCATTCGGACATGGAAACTGCCGTATGGAATGGCAAAAGTAAATTGCCCTTGACCCCACACGCGGCCAGCCGCATCCATCTTCACGTTGAAGGCGTAGCTCTCTTCACCAAATCCTGGTAGTACGAAAGCTCCTCCTCCTGTGACGTTATGTTCGGGTGAACCCGCGAATGCGGAAGCCCCCAGAAGCAGCGTTATTGCTAGCGTTATGAGCACAACTACCGTAATGTACAGGCCCTTCTTCATGATGGTTTCCTCCCCATCTATTTCTGCAGTTGTCCCCCGGACAACTTCGGCTGCGTGATTTCTACGAACCGGTGATAGCTCCAGATGTCAACTCCTCCAATAAGCCCCCTCTCTTTGAGCGAAACAAAGACCGGCCACAGATATGTGGCCGGTTTCGCTACTGGCTCCCCAAGGATTTCCCCCCGCTTTCCCTGAAGCTCTGATGTAGGGGTAAGCGACCAAATAAAATCCCTGGTTCAACGCTTCCACTTCTTACATCTTACAACGAGTACCAACCAGATTCAATAGAACAGCCGGTGTATGTGCGAGCTTGCCAGAACCGCAAATAGCAGAACCGCCCCAACCAGCGGCTGGGGTGGCTTTGCGTTAAGCCCAATTCAATGCCTGCAAGTCCAGGATTGATGATGATGGATCCTTGGTGGGGCGGGTGGGAGTCGAACCCACACGAGGTTGCCCTCAAGGGATTTTAAGTCCCCGGCGTCTGCCAATTCCGCCACCGCCCCTGAAGTGATTTTAGCCAACTGCGGGTGGACGTCAAGGATCAGCTTCCTGGCATCCGGCCCAAGAGGAGGCACGATTAGGCGAAAAGCAGGGCCAGAAGCTGGCGTGCTATAATCCCCCGCAGAGGTCCCAAAGATGCTTAAATCACTCACCAAGATGCTCGGCGGCGATCCTATTCGCCGCCAATTGGAGAGCTACGCCCCCAGCGTGGAGGCCATCAACGCCCTTGAGCCGCAGACGCGGGAACTCAGCGACGAGGCATTGCAGGCCAAGACGGACGAATTTCGCGCCAGATTGGCAGCTGGCGAGTCGTTCGACGACATGCTGCACGAGGCCTTTGCGGTTGTGCGTGAAGCTGCTGTACGCACGATCGGCATGCGCCATTT
>DAOVIK010000137.1 GCA_030673735.1 Anaerolineae bacterium | reverse complement strand
ATTCTTCTTGTCTGCGGATGGGGAATCGCTCCCTGATACTGTGGTTTGCTCCGGTTTGGAAAATCCGGAGCTAGAAGGAAGAGCGTGCCTCTTCTCCGATAGAGGTCGCTTCCAGCTTCCGCAGGATCAGGGAGAGCCTGATTCCTCGCCCTCCCAAGAGCAGGATTCGAATGGCGAATTGACTCTGCCTTGTGCCATCATGCAGCTAGGTTGTCTTGATGGTTGGCAAGAATTCCTGGGAAAGTACCCCCGAGAGATGCACGACTTGCGGGTTTTCAAGTGCAAGCAGATGCATCTATTTGTGATCCCGGGGTTGATAGAGGACAACGAGTTGATAGACACAGGCGAGTTGGTGGGAGGCATGTAGGCCAGGGCCCAGCTGTAACCACTTCGGCATCCGATCAGTACGAAGATGAGATCATCGCTGCGCGCCTCAGGATGACATACTGCAAGGCTCGTCATTCTGAGCCGCGCAGCGGCGAAGAATCTCGTTTTCGCAATTGAGCGGACCAAATCTAACGAAGAACGAGATCCTTCGGGGCTTCGCCCCTCGGGATGACATCTGTTTCCATAGGTGCACCGCACTTCCGAAGTGCGTTGCACCTTCGTAGGGGCGTTCGGCGAACGCCCGCTTATGCGAATCGCTTGCCATGATGCGACAATGGGCGCAAGGCCTTGCGCCCCTACGTCTCCCCCTCATGTGTCATTATTATGAATAACAGGAAAGGACACGGCAGACCGTAACACAAGAAAACGGGCTATCCCCATGGGATAGCCCCCGTGGTTGGGATTAGCCCTCAAGGGAGGGCAATGCGCGTCAGGCCGCCGGATTGAGCATCTCGCGCAGGACACTGTGCAGAATTCCCCCGTTGCGGTAATTGCCAACTTCCATGGGCGTGTCCAGACGTAGGCGTGTCTCGAACTTTGTCACGCTCCCGTCCTCTCGCACCGCCCGCAACTGAACGTCCTGTTCTGTCGCGATGCTCTTCTCTAGGTCAATGATCTCAAATGTCTCGCGACCGGTAAGACCAAGCGCCTCGGCTCCTTCGCCGTCACGGAATTGCAGTGGCAGAATGCCCATGCCGATCAAGTTGGAGCGGTGGATGCGCTCGTACGATTCGGCGATCACCGCAGTCACGCCGAGTAATGCCGCGCCCTTGGCGGCCCAATCGCGCGACGAACCGGTGCCGTATTCCTTCCCCGCGATGACGAGCAAAGGCACACCTTCTCTGGCGTAGCGCATGGCGGCATCGAATATGCTCGTCTGCTCGCCGGAAGGAAGATGCTCCGTTACGCCGCCTTCAACGCCGGGAAGGAGCAGGTTCTTCAACCGAATGTTGCCGAAGGTGCCGCGGATCATCACTTCATCGTTGCCGCGCCGCGATCCGAAGGAGTTGAAGTCGCTCACTTCAACGCCGCGATCGAGAAGATATCTGCCGGCGGGGCTGTCCACGGGAATGGCGCCCGCGGGGGAGATGTGGTCAGTTGTGACCGAATCACCAAGCATCACCAGCACACGCGCTCCCGTGATGTCCTGGATCGGAGAGGGATCTGGGGCAAGGTCCAGAAAGAAGGGGGGCTCCTTGATATACGTAGATTCGGGATCCCATTCGAAAAGCTGGCCTCCCGCAAGCGGAATGGCGTTCCACGTCGGATTACCGCTGAACACGTCGGCATACGAGGTATGGAACATCTCCGGCGTGAGGGATTGCTCGCGCACTTGGCGGATCTCGCTTGAACTGGGCCAGATATCATGCAGGAAGACTGGCTCTCCCTTGGCATCCTGTCCCAAGGGCTCGTGTTGGAAATCGATATCCACCCGGCCCGCCAGTGCATAGGCCACCACGAGCGGAGGGGAGGCCAAGTAGCTGGCGCGCGCGTGGGGATTTATGCGCCCTTCGAAATTCCGATTGCCGGAGAGCACTGCGGCGGCCACCAGATCGTTTTCACCAATGGCCTGTGCCACCTCAGGAGGAAGAGGACCACTGTTGCCGATGCATGTCGTGCAGCCGTAGCCTACGACATCGAATCCAAGTTTCGACAGCGGATGGAGCAAGCCCGCGTGCTTTAGGTACTCGGTCACCACACGCGATCCAGGGGCCAGGCTGGTTTTCACGAACGGTTTTACCTTCAAACCGCGGGAGACCGCCTTGGCAGCCAGCAATCCCGCGCCGATCATCACCGCAGGATTGGACGTGTTGGTGCAAGAGGTGATGGCGGCGATCACTACAGAGCCATGTTTCAGCTCGGACGTGCCGCCGTCGGATTGCAGGGTTGCGCTGCGTTTCAAGGTGGCTGATTCCAAGGCGAAGCCGCCTTGCTTCAAGGGCGCCGAAAGCGCTTGATGGAAGGCGGATTTCATCTTCGATAGAGGCACGCGGTCCTGCGGGCGTTTGGGGCCGGCCAAGCTAGGTTCGACGGTGCTCATGTCGAGCTCGAGCACTTCCGTGAATTCCGGGTCGGGCGTGGCTGCGGTTCGGAAAAGCGCCTGCTCCTTGCAGTAGCGTTCTACGAGTTCGACCAGATCGACACTGCGCCCGCTGAAGCGCAGGTAGCGCAGCGTTTCGTCGTCGACGGGGAAGAACCCCACCGTTGCGCCGTATTCGGGAGCCATGTTGGCCAGCGTAGCCCGATCGGGGAGCGACATCTCATCCAGCCCCGGCCCGAAGAACTCGACGAACTTGCCCACGACGTTGTGGCGGCGCAGGATCTGTGTGATGGTGAGAACCAGGTCGGTGGCCGTGGTCCCCTCCGGCAACTGGCCCACCAGCCGCATGCCGATCACTTCCGGCGCCAGAATCACGAGTGGCTGACCAAGCGTGGCAGCCTCGGCCTCGATGCCCCCCACTCCCCAGCCGAGCACTCCCAGGCCGTTGATCATGGTTGTGTGTGAGTCTGTGCCCACCAGGGTGTCGGGAAAGGCCAGCACATCGCCGTCAAAGGGGCGCGTCTGAACCACCGTGGCCAGGTATTCTAGATTCACTTGGTGCACGATGCCGGTGGCCGGCGGCACGACGCGGACGCCATCCAAGGCTTCTTGGCCCCAGCGCAGGAATTCGTAGCGCTCGCGATTGCGCTGAAACTCGATTTCGGCATTGCGCTGCAATGCTTCGGGAGAAGCAAAGACATCCACCTGCACGGAGTGGTCGATCACCAAATCGACGGGAACGAGGGGATTGATCCGTGCTGGATCTCCGCCTTGGCGGGCGACTTCGGCGCGCATTGCAGCGTAGTCCACAAGCGCCGGGACGCCGGTGAAATCCTGCATGATCACGCGTGACGGCAGGAATGGAACATCGGGCCTTGCCTCGCTTTGAGCCTGCCAGGCCGCGAGTGCGGTGACGTCATCTTCGGTTATGGTCTTGTTGTCGATCTGCCGCAGTAGCGATTCGAGCAGTATGCGAATGGAGAACGGCAAGCGATCGACGTCGGCAAGACCGGCTTTCTCAAGCGCCGCTAGCTTGAAGATGGTGAATGATCCCGCAGCCGTCTTCAAGATGTGTCTCGCCCCCAGGAAATCGTGCTTCATGGCTCAATCCCTCATGGTGTCAGTTGCGATCTGTTTGTCGATTTCAACGCACTAATAAGAGAGTATAAGCGAAAGAGCCTTGAGGTTTGATGAAGAATCGCTAAGAAGGCGGGTTTCTTGGGTGGGGAGCAACGAATAAGGGGAGGTTCAGTCAGTCCCGAATCCCGGCCACTGGAAACCGAATCTGCTCTCGCCGAAAAGCGGTGTGGTTTAGCTCAAGTCCAATGCGGAGTATATGGCGCCGATGTCCACGTTCCCCGCCATGAGCTGCTTGAAGGTCTCGAGCTTCTCGGGATGCCCCAGCCGCGTCTTGCCGTAGGCGCGCTCGACGATCTCGACGGTTTCCATGGTGTTGTCTTTGACCAAGAGGATCGGGACATTGAGCATCTCGGCCTGTTGTATGATCAGAGGGCTGGGCTGCAGGTTGCCTGTCAGGATCAGCACGACTGTCGAGGTTTCGAGAGCCGCGAGCTGAATGTCGGTGCGGTCGCCTCCGGTGATCACGGCCTTGTTCTTGGTGCGCCGGAAGCGCGAGAGAGCCGCGTCTGCGGTCATAGCGCCGACCGTGAATGCCTCGACCAGCGCGTGAGGATCGAAGTCTTTGGTCAACACCTCTCCCTCTAGTCGCTCCTTGAGCTCGCCAACGCTGAGCGCCGAAAGGCGTGGAACGCGCGGCAGCGCTCCCAGCACACGCACGCCTTGTTCTTCGAGATAAGGTCGCGCCTGCTTCTCAACGAAGCTCTGTTCTTCTTCGGGGATGTGGTTCAAGATCACGCCCAGCAGCTGGTCGCCGAGATGGAGGCGCGCGGTAAGGGCATCGTCGATCAAGGGCATCGCGCCGTTGAATTTGATCACAACCAGCACGATCGCTCCTAGCATCTCCGCAACCTGAGGGTCGGAGATCCCGAGTGCATACCCTCTGCGCAGGCACTCGTTGCCCTCGAGAAGTAGGATTTCCATCCCCTCTGCTGCCGCCGAAGCTGCCTTCTCGATCAGCTTCTGATGATCGAGCTTGCCGGTGCCGGTCAGGAGCTTGCTCAACAGCGAGGGCGTCACGATGACCGGCGATAGACCCGACGGATCGGTCCCCAATCCGAGGGCATTCTGCACGAAGGCTGCATCCTCGTCGGCCAGCTTGCCCTGCGGCGTTCGCCAGGGTTGGGTGCTGACCGGTTTGAGATATCCGACTTGATGACCGTCGGCCTGAAGCTGCATTCCAAGCGCCAGGCAAACGGCGGTCTTTCCGGAATATGGCTCGACGGAAGTGACGTATAGGGCTTTCATGGGACGCTCCCTGCGGGTGAGGACGGTGTGTCGTTAGAGCGTATCTGCTCGTTGGGCGTGAGCACCAAGCGCATGTCCAAGGCTACACCGCCTCGCTCCTGTTCGTATACGACGAAAGGATTGATGTCAAGTTCTGCGATCTGGGGGAAATCGAGCACCAATTGACCAACGCGCAGCAATGCATCGATGATGGCTTCTTTGTCGACCGGTCGCTGGCCGCGGAATCCGTCGAGCAGCGCATGCGCGCGTATTTCGCCGAGCATGTCTTGTGCCTCGAGGCGCGAAAACGGTGCCAGTCGAAAGGCAACGTCCTTGAGTATCTCGACGTAGATACCGCCCAGCCCAAAGGTCACCAACGGACCGAACTGCGGATCGCGGTTCATGCCGATGAGCACTTCCAAGCCGGGTGGAACCATCTTCTGCACGAGGCAGCCCCAAAGGCGCGCCTCAGGTAGGTAGCGCTGGGAGCGGTAGGTGATCAGGTCGAATGCATCGCGGACGTCTTCCGCACTCTCGAGTCCCACCCGGACACCACCCACGTCCGTTTTGTGCAGGATGTCCGGGGAAGCAACCTTGAGCACCACCGGATAACCAATGCGGTCGGCGATCTCCACGGCCCTATCGGGCGTCTCGGCCAGTTCGGAATCGGGAATATCGAAGCCGTAGGCGCTCAGGATATCGCGCGTTTCCGGATCGCCGATGGACAGGCGCTGCTGGGCCAGCGTGTCGTTGATTATCTTGCGAACGCGCGCCTGATCCACCGTAAAGGTCT
>DAOVIK010000014.1 GCA_030673735.1 Anaerolineae bacterium | reverse complement strand
TTCCGCCGGATTGGAGATGACTGAGGTATGAGTTTCTACGGGGGCCTGGAGGCCGAATCCTACGATCGCACGTATGACGATCGGCAGCTATTACGCCGCATGGCTGCCTATTTTGGGCGGCATCGTAGGCGCTTGGCTGCAATTATTGGTTCGATCCTGACGCTCTCGGCGGTGAGCGCCGCAATACCGATTCTGGTTTCTAGGGGCGTTGACTACATGGCGCGGCAAGATGCCCCGCAATTCATTGCGGTCCTGACCGGAGCGCTGTTCATAATGGGAGTGCTGATCTGGGGGCTGAATTGGGTGCGACGTCGCTACGTCACGCGCGCAGCGGGTGACGTCATGATGGAACTGCGGCAGGATGCATTTGCGGCAGCGGCAGGGCACGATCTTTCCTTCTATGACGAATTCTCCTCCGGCAGGATTGTCAGCCGCATCACCTCTGACACTCAGGATTTCGCGCAGGTGGTCGTCTTGGTGACAGATCTGCTCAGTCAGGTCGTGCAGTCCATCATCCTGTTGATCGTGCTCTTGCAGACGGAATGGCGCCTGACCTTGTGGGTGCTGGCTTTCTTGCCGATCGTGTTTGCATTTGCCAGTCTTTTACGGCGCTTGGCGCGAACAGTCACACGCCAGGGTTTCCGCGCCATGGCTAACGTGAACGCCGCCATCAAGGAGGCCGTGACGGGAATCGCGGTGGCCAAGAACTTCCGTCAAGAAACCGGCATTTATGATGAATTCGATGAGGTCAACCGTCTCTCATATGCCACCAATGTGAAGCGCGGATTTGTGCTTTCAATCGTGTTTCCTGCGCTGGCTGCCATGAGCGGCGCGGGAACCGCGCTGATCTTGTACCTCGGCGGAATGAGTGCGGCCGAAGGAGTAGTGACAGTTGGGGCATGGTACCTGTTCATCACCAGCCTGAATCGCTTCTGGTTCCCGATACTCAATCTCTCGGCCTTCTGGAGCCAGATACAGAATGGGCTCTCTGCGGCGGAGCGCGTGTTCGCGCTGCTTGATGCCGAGCCGGCTGTGGTGCAGGTCGATGACCAGCCCGTGCCGGAGCTACGCGGCGAGATCGAATTCGACTGCCTTGATTTCCATTACGTGGATGGGGAATGCGTTCTGGAGAACTTCTCGCTGAAGATCCATCCGGGTGAGAACCTGGCGTTGGTAGGGCATACCGGAGCAGGCAAGACGTCGATCGCCAGGCTGATCGCGCGCTTCTACGAGTTTCAAGGCGGCCGCTTGCTGATCGACGGGAGGGACATTCGGGAATTCGATCTGCACCGGTATAGGTCCCAACTGGGGGTTGTCTCGCAAGTGCCGTTCCTCTTTTCGGGCACGGTGGCTGATAACATCCGCTATGCAAGGCCCGAGGCTGGCAGCGATGAGATCGAGGCGTTGGCGATGCGAATTGGCAGAGGCGAGTGGCTGGAGGCGCTCCCCGATGGGCTTCAAACGGAAGTTGGAGAGCGCGGCGGACGCCTCTCGATGGGTCAGAGGCAGCTGGTATCACTGATGCGGGTGCTCATACAGCGACCGGCGATCTTCATCTTGGATGAAGCAACGGCCAGTGTCGATCCCTTCACCGAATCTCAGATCCAGGAAGCGCTGGAGCTGATCCTGAAGGACGCCACCTCCATTCTGATAGCGCACCGGCTATCCACCGTTCAGGCGTCTGACCGCATCATCGTGCTCAAGGAGGGGAAGATCTTCGAGGAGGGAGACCACGGTGCCCTGATGAGCCAAGGCGGCCATTATGCCGAGCTGTATAACACCTATTTCAGACATCAGTCGCTGGAATACATACCCAGGGGAATGGAAGTCGTCGACGGCAGGCTGGATTTCGATGGAGCATCATAACGGAGCTGAAGACAGATTCCCTTGCCACTGGTCTCGCCCAGATATGTGAACACTTCCCGACGCGCAAGATTGAATACTGCCATTATGGGGCAAGCCTGCGGGTCAAGTCTGATATCTTCAGAATATGGCGTATTACGATAACTGCCCTCCATCCCATGTCTGATCCTGACTGTGTAGCCACACCAGGATATTGGGAGGAGGGCAGCGAGACTACTCGGGGCGGTGTTTAGCTAGATGACCTCGTACTGTTTGCCGATCTGCTCGAAGATGCCTAAAACGCGATCCAGCTGATCATCCGTGTGGGTCGCCATGTAGCTGGTTCGCAATAGCTGTCGTCCTGGAGGCGTCGCGGGTGCAATTATGGCGTTGACGTACACGCCGTTGTCCAGCAGAGCTTTCCAAATGACGAAAGTTCTCAAGTCATCACCGATAATGATGGGGATCACCGGTGTGCATGAATTGCCGATGTCAAACCCCAGGTCTGTGAAGCCCTTGCGCATCTTTGCGGCGATCTCGGTGAGGCGGTCGACGCGTTCAGGTTCATCACGCATAACCTGTAGAGAAGCCAGCGCAGCGGCGCAGTTGGCCGGAGGAATGCTGGCAGAGAATATTAAGCTGCGAGCATTGTGTTGAATGTAATCGATCACTTTCTCGCTACCGGCGATGAAGCCACCCAAGGAGGCAAAGGATTTACTGAAGGTGCCCATGATGAGATCGACGTCATCCGTCATGTCGAAGTGTGCCGCGGTTCCTCGGCCACCTCCTAGCACGCCAATGGCATGGGCATCATCGACCATTAGGCGAGCTCCGTACTCCTTGCATAGAGGGACAATCTCAGGCAGTGGGGCGATATCTCCTTCCATACTGAACAGTCCATCTACGACGACAAGGATTCCCCTATCTTTCTCCACGCTTTTCAAGACCCTTTCCAGGTCTGGGATATCGTTATGGCGATAGCGTTTCGTGGTCCCCCAAGATAGGCGAGCGCCGTCCAAAATGCTGGCATGGTCGTCCTTATCCAGGATTGCCACATCACCCTTCCCGACGATGGAGCTTATCGTTCCGAGGTTGACCTGCATTCCTGTAGAGAAGACAAGTGCAGCCTCTTTTCCGACAAAGTCCGCAAGCTCTTTCTCGAGTTCTATGTGCATCTCGAGGGTGCCGTTCAAGAGGCGTGAACCTGTGCAGCTAGTGCCGAATTCTTTAACCGCATCTTGAGCGGCTTGACGGACCTTGGGGTGTGTGGTCAGGCCCAGGTAGTTGTTCGAGCCGCACATGATGAGTCGGTTCCCCTGATAGATCGCTTCAGTCCCTTCGTTCCCGCTCATTGCTAGGAAGTAGGGATAAAAGCCGGCCTCCTTGATTTCTTCTGCGGAGGTAAACTCATAAGCTTTCTTGAAAATATCCATTGGGTGAGTCCTCCTCTCAAACCCCTCAGGATTTGCCTAGCTTCTTCCTGGCGTTTTTTAAGTCAGAGTCGGTAACTGCATGGACAAGCCATGGTGCATGTCTATATAGCCACCGAAATAGACTCGGAACGCCAGAGATAATGGTCAGTTTGCGCTTCACAAGCCCCTCAACAAAGACCTCCGCCACCTTCTCTGCTGTTTGCAGGCTGGCTGTTTCTGAGAGGATGGCAGTTTCTTGCGGTTTGGTTTTGTTTTCGATTTCAAATCCGGGGGTATCCGTATCGGGCGGGTAGAGGATTGAAATATCGATGTTATATGGCTTTAACTCATGTCGCAGAGTTTCCGACAAACCTACCAAAGCTGCCTTTGTTGGCGCGTAGGCAGCATACCCGATAATGCAGATAATCCCACCAAGCGAAGAAACAAATGCAATGTGTCCCTGCTTTGCTTCCATATAGTATGGAAGCAGTATCAGAGTGGGAACTAGCTGTCCATAGTAGTTCACATCCATTTGGTTCTTGAAATCATCCAGAGACAGATTCTGGACATACTCCGGGTATGCATATCCCACATTATTAATCAAGACATCCGGGACTCCATGCTTATCGATGAATGCCTCAAGTAGAGGTTTCAACGTGCCCATATCGGTGGCATCACAAGCTATGGTTTCAACGAATTGAGATTGAGAAGCCCTTTCTGCTTCAATCTCTTGAGCAGCCTGGCTCAATGCTTCAGGATCTCTAGCCACAATGCCCACGCTACCACCGAGACGCACGATCTCCTTGGCCGTTTCCTTTCCGATGCCTTTTGAACCGCCGCAAACGAGCAGCGTTTTCCCGCTGTACGGCTGCTGTCTGATTAGCTTCTTCTTTGCCATGAGATTTCTCCCTCACCAGATGATGTGGTGTTATTGATGATACATCCTCGGAGCATTTGAGACAATTCCAAACCCGGGTCAAGAGAGCAGGTTTACGTGCGAATTGAACGTTCACAGCAATCGGGCTCGACCTCCCGGGAATTGCTTTCTTCACTGTCCTGGCGCTGCTAGATCAGTATTCTCTCTCCTCGTCTTGACTAACACCCCCACCCTAAAGTAGATACCCTCAGGCATCAGATTAGCAGGCCACTTGCGGTGCAGTGGCTTGTGGTGATGCCGGGATGGTTTGCCTTGATTATAGAGTGGATCAGGAATCCACCTATGGGCACCCTGGATCTCCCCTCTTTCTCAACTGGGCTTCCCATTACCCAAGGGTACATTGTCCACTCATTGCCCGTGTGCTAAAGTCTTATAAAAGCGTAGCGTCAAGGTGGAATATCAATGCCGGAAAGCATTCGCTTGGATATCGACGATGCGTTCGCAGCTGACATCAGCTGCGCCGTTTGCTCGGCCCCCGAGTTGCGCGTCTATCACATCCCAAATTACGCAGATTACGTCTCATGCGAAGCGTGCGAATCGTCCTTTGTCATTGAAGACGATGGAGAGCGTGTTCTCTATGGCAAGATCTCCGAGGAGTATTCTGACACCGGGAAGGTAGTGCTCAAGAATTGGGTGACTCTGATCGTTGTGGCTCGCTTGGCAAGTGCGGAGCGAGAGCGCAAGGCGATCGGAGCTGCCGAAGTCCCTGATGCGGTCCAGACGCCTGCGCGTGAGATTCAAACAACTGCGTCGTCCGCACCCACTGTAGAAGTTTCCCGCGAAAGCCTCCGAGAAATGCTGCCCCAAGAAGGCGTACCGGAGGCACAGCAGGAAGAGGTAGCCCCGCCCCCTGCAATAGAGGCAGAAGAACCTGCTCCGAGTGCAGAGGAACCAGCAATAATCACCGAGCCGATACCAGGAAAGCGATATCGCGTCAGGATCAAGCATGATTCGATCTACGTACCTAAGTCGGCTTGTGCCAACTGCTTCAGTTCTCCGGCAAAAAACATAATGTCTATCAGTGGCGCGCTTCCAACTGGAGATGATCCGGCGAGATGGCGCAGGACCAACTTCCGTATGCCGCTGTGCGCGGAATGCAACGCAAAATCATCCGCGCTCAGTGGGGGGCAGAAAGGCGCCCGACTTCAGGTACACTTGACCGCTATGCTGGTTGGCTTGGGGCTGCTTGTTGTGGCACTGGGCTTGGGGGTCGTCGATCTAAACAGCAATATGGCTGGCGGCTTGTTGCTGCTGGCGGTAATTGGAGTCGTGGGTTACGCGATGCCCTTGGGTTTGATGCTCCCAAGGGTAGGGAAGAAGGCCCCCTCGCGCGATGCCTTCTTGGTACAGACAACTCTCCACGTCCGTAAGCCGGCAGGAGAT
Organism: Anaerolineae bacterium; assembly: GCA_030673735.1. Lineage (GTDB taxonomy): Bacteria > Chloroflexota > Anaerolineae > Anaerolineales > E44-bin32 > W1033. The sequence goes on along the minus strand of DAOVIK010000014.1, from coordinate 8,368 downwards.
ATTGCCGAGAGCTACTTTGATTTTCGCAATGCGGATTATGCGAAGCTCTTCTGGGAATCGAATCCTCATTCCGTTGAAGCTCAGGTAGAGGAACTGGAGATCCAAGCGGAACCATCGACGTCAGAAGAATGAACTCGGATACTGATTGTGCTTGAAAGCCGTGTAGCGATGCGCGGGGCGATTCCCAATTTCAGCCCCGCGATGCTTTTTCCAAGAATGATTGCACAGCTGCATGACAAGAAGATCTTCCTGATTGCCTCGCAACACCTCTTCACCTCTCGCGATTATTCATAAGACCTGCCCCCAAGCGAATTCTTCACCATCCGGCTGCAAGTGCGCGCAGGGGGGTTCAGGCAGGATGGTATAATGCAGGTTTGCACGATCTCTGACGCACTTGGTAGGCATCCATGACCTCTCAAGACAACATCGTCGTTGTCGGCGCTCGAGAACACAACCTGAAGAACATCTCTGTGGAGATCCCGCGCGATAAGCTGGTGGTGATCTCAGGAATCTCGGGATCGGGGAAATCATCGCTGGCGTTCGACACTATCTTCGCGGAAGGGCAGAGGCGCTATGTAGAGTCGCTTTCGGCTTATGCGCGCCAGTTCTTGGGACGGCTTGACAAGCCAGATGTAGACTACATCGAAGGCCTCTCTCCTGCCATTTCCATCGACCAGCGGGGCGTCTCGCACAACCCACGTTCGACTGTTGGAACGGTCACCGAGATCTATGACTACCTGCGCCTGCTCTTCGCCCGCATTGGAATCCCGCATTGTCCAATCTGCGATCGTGAAGTGCGCCGCCAATCGGCCCAGGAGATCGTCGATGCAATCGAGGCGCTGCCGGATGGGATCCGCATCCTGATCCTGGCGCCGCTGGTACGCGGCCGCAAAGGAACCCATCAAGCGGTTATCGAAGAAGTGCGCCGCTCAGGATTTGTGCGCGTGCGGATTGATGGTGAGGTGCTCTCGGTTGACGACGAGGTGTCGCTCGATCGCTATAAAATTCACAACATCGAAGCCGTTGTCGATCGGCTTGTTGTTCGGCGCTTGGAGGGCGAGGAACTCGAAGGATTCCTCACACGCCTTACTGATTCCGTCGAAACTGCCTTGCGCTGGGGCGATGGCATGATGATCGTTGCCGATACGAGCGCCAAGTCGCCTCGTGACATCCCATTCTCAGAAGATCTCGCTTGTCCCGAACATGGAACGACGTTGGCCGAAATTGAGCCACGCACTTTCTCTTTCAACACACCCCACGGCGCATGCCAAGAGTGCCAGGGCTTGGGCAGCAAGCTGGAGATTGACCACGAGAGGATCATTCCGGACCGCTCGCTCTCGCTCGAGGATGGAGCGGTGGTCGCCATGGAATGGTCGACGCGCGGCAGCGGTCGCCCCAAGTACTACTGGCAGTTCTTAGAAGCGGTTGCCAAGGAATACAGCATCGACATAAAAGCCCCGGTCAGTGAACTCACCAAAGAGCAGCTCGATGTGGTGCTCTATGGCACCGATGGGCAAGAAGTGCCCGTGCACTACATGAGCCGCGAGGGCCGCGAAGCGACATACAAGGCGCCGTTCGAGGGCATCATCGGCAACCTGGAGCGGCGTTATCAAGAGACCCAGTCCGACGGCATTCGGGCCAAGATACAGCAATTCATGTCCGAGAGAACCTGCCCTTCATGTCGGGGCAGGCGCCTGCGCCCAGAGGCGCTGGCTGTCAAACTGGATGGTTTGAACATTGCAGAGGTGACCTCCTGGAGCGCGGCCCGCTGCCTCGTATGGATCGAGAGGCTGCAGAAGGGCAAAGGCGAACTGTCAGAGCGCCAGCGGAAGATAGCCGAGCGTGTCCTGCGTGAGCTTCATGACCGCCTGGGCTTCCTGGTCGATGTGGGATTGGACTATTTGACGGTCGACAGAACTGCCACGACCCTGGCCGGCGGCGAGGCGCAGCGCATACGGCTAGCGACGCAGATCGGCTCGCGACTGATGGGCGTGTTGTATGTCTTGGACGAACCTTCGATCGGATTGCACCCGCGCGATACGGATCGCTTGGTGCGAACCTTGACCAACATGCGTGATCTGGGCAATACGATCCTCGTAGTCGAGCATGACGAAGCCACGATCCGCGCCGCAGATTGGGTCATCGACTTGGGGCCCGGGGCTGGGGAAGAGGGCGGCCATATTGTCGCCGAAGGTACGGTTGATCAGATCGTGCGCAAGCGCAAATCGATCACCGGGCGCTACCTATCCGGCAAGCTGCAACTCGATGTCCCCAAGAAGCGACGGCCAGGTAATGGTGAAAACCTCACGGTCGTGGGCGCACAGGAGAACAACCTCAAGAACCTCACCGTGCGCATTCCGTTGGGCGCATTTGTGGCCATCACTGGCGTATCCGGCTCTGGCAAATCCACGCTCATGGTTGAAGTGCTCCACAAGGCGCTTGCCCGTGTTCTGCATGGGAGCCGCATTCTTCCCGGCAAGCATGAGCGGCTGGAAGGAGTGGAGAACATCGACAAGGTGATCAGCATCGATCAGAGCCCCATCGGGCGCACGCCACGCTCCAATCCGGCCACCTACACGAAGCTTTTCGACGGCATTCGCAGCCTCTTCGCCGAGCTGCCGGAATCAAAGGTGCGAGGGTACAAGCCGGGTCGCTTCTCCTTCAACGTGCGAGGCGGCAGATGCGAGGCCTGCGAGGGTCAAGGACAACTGCGCATCGAGATGCAGTTCATGCCCGATGTGTATGTCCTTTGTGAAGTCTGTCATGGCGCGCGCTACAATCGGGAGACGCTTCAGGTGCGCTTCAAAGGCAAGTCGATCGCCGACATACTGGATATGTCCGTCGATGAAGCGGCGAGCTTCTTCGGCGCCTTTCCACGCAACGTGAGCAAGTTGAACACGCTGCAGGAAGTCGGCATGGGATACATCAAGATTGGCCAGCCTGCGCCGACGTTATCCGGCGGAGAGGCGCAGCGCGTGAAGCTCTCTCGTGAGTTGTCTCGGCGCAGCACGGGCCACACCCTGTACGTCCTTGATGAACCTTCGGTTGGGCTTCATGCCGCTGACGTCCATAAGCTGGTTGATGTGCTGCAACGCCTTGTCGATCAGGGAAACACCGTGCTGATCATCGAGCACCATCCCGACATTATCAAGGTCGCAGACTGGGTGATTGATCTAGGACCGGAGGGAGGGGATGGAGGCGGCGAGCTGGTCGCCGAAGGCACGCCAGAGAGCATCTGCCGTATCAGTGCATCCTATACCGGCAAATTCCTGAAATCCCACCTAGTCTGAACTCTGCACACTTCGCTGATCACCACAAATGCACCCCTTACGCGCGTCAGGGTTGTATCTTCGACGCCCTCTGGGTAAACTCGGCTGAATGTTTGCGACGGAACATGCTGCAAGTGGATAAAGGCCTTCCCTGGCGGAGGTAATCCCATGATGAGAAACAAACGCATACGGCTCCTACTCGCATCCGCCGTGCTGTTGCTTTCGTGTGGGCTGTTTCCAACACCTACCCCAACGCTCCCTCCGTTGCCCACCGATACTCCTGTCGAAGTGATCCCGCCAACGCCCACGGACACACCGATACCCATCCCCACCGATACGCCAACGCCGTCGCCGATCCCATTGCCAACCAGAACTCCTACGCCAACATCCATACCAATGATAGACATCACGGTGTATTTCATGGATCAGAACGCTTACATTGCTGCCACGCCGCCTTATGAAGTAGGCGTAACGCGAACGATTCCATATACACCGGCCATCGCGCGCGCGGTGCTGCTCCAGTTCTTCCTCGGACCCACGCCTGCGGAGGCAGCGGCCGGCTTGGTGCTCATCACCAGCGGGGCTACCGGCTTCAGCAACATCACAATTCACGACACCATTGCACGGGTCTATCTGACCGGAAACTGTAACTCCGGAGGAGCCACGTACACGATCGCCAATCCGCTGTATGCCAATCTGATGCAATTCGGCACCGTCAGCTATGTCAAGATCTACGATCAGAATGGGAATACGGAGCAGCCGTCGGGGTACACCAATTCGATCCCTGCATGCCTTGAGCCATAGAGGCAGGCTGTACTGAACTCCGACCTTCGCTACGAAAAAAGCGAGGCGGACATCGGGTCCGCCTCGTTCTGCTTGCTGCCTTCTAGAGATTATTGAGCGGCGATGGCCTTCACTCGTAGCGCAGCGCCTCTGCCGGCTCCAAATCGGCGGCGCGCTTGGCAGGATAGATACCGAAGAACAATCCCACCGCCAGAGAGAACAGCGTTGCCAGCAGGACCGCATCCAGGCTCATCAAGGGAACGAGTTCGGTGTTCGACGCGGCGGCTATGGCCCCCACACCTTGCGACAATCCCCAGCCCAGCAGGATTCCGATAATCCCGCCCGTCAGACTGAGCATGGACGATTCCGTCAGGAACTGCAGCATGATGTCGCGCTTGCGCGCGCCGATTGCCTTGCGCAGCCCGATCTCTCGCGTGCGTTCGGTTACCGACACGAGCATGATGTTCATGATCCCTATGCCGCCGACAAGCAGCGAGATGGCTGCGATTCCACCGAGGAAGATCGTCAGAACTCCGGTGATTGTCTCGGCCGTAGCCAGGAAATCCTGCTGGGTGAAGATACTGAAATCATCTCCACCGATGGGAGTGCGATGGCGCGCGCGCAGGACGGCGGTGATTTCCTCGGTTGCCTGTGGAACGGCATCCGCTCCCGCGGCCTGCACCAGGATCGTGTCCACGCTGTCGGCTGTGCTGCGGCGGATCAAGCGCGTCCGAATGGTGCTCAGCGGCACGATGACGCGATTGTCTTCATTCATGAAGGCGGATCCGCCTTTCTCCTCCGCCACACCGATCACGCGGAATGGCTGCCCTTCGATGCGTATCGTCTCTCCCACAAGCGCCTGCGTGCGCCCAAAGAGGGTTTCTGCAACGTCCTGCCCGAGCACCACAACCGCCGCCCGGCCGAGCTGGTGCAGTTCACTGATGAACTCGCCTTCCACGACGCCGACATTGCGCACAAGCGAATAATCCGGTGTCACACCCTCGATGGAGGTATGGGTGCTCTCACCAGCGAAGGAAACCTCAGCTGATCCTGAAATCATCGGCGCAACGCGCAGCACGGATGGAGCAGAAAATGGATCGGCGATCGCCTCGGCATCGGCCTCGGTGAGCGGCTTGGGATTGGAGACCACTTCTCGATCGCCGCCCGCAACCACGAAAAGCAGGTTGGTGCCGATATCGGTGATCGACCCGGTGATCGTGTCCTGGGCGCCGGCTCCAATGGCCAGCATGCCGATCACCGCGCCCACGCCGATCACGACGCCCAGCACCGTGAGTGCTGAACGCAATTTGTGACTCAGGAGGCTCTCAATTGCTTCCAGAATGCTTTGCCAGAAGTTCATGCGCCGCCCCCCTTGTCATTCTCGATCAAGCCATCCCGCAGTCTGACGATTCGCTCGGTGCGTTCCGCGACTTCCGGATCGTGGGTCACGAAGAGTAATGTCGTGCCGTGGTCCTTGTTCAGATTTAGCAGGATATCCATCACCTCATCGCCCGATTTGGTGTCCAGGTTGCCGGTGGGCTCGTCGGCGAGGATGAAGGCAGGATCATTGACCAGCGCCCGGGCGATGGCCACGCGCTGCTGCTCTCCTCCCGAGAGTTCCGCCGGGCGGTGACGTATGCGATCGCCCAAGCCCACGGCCTCCAACGCCTGCTGTGCCCGTTTACGTCGCCCGCGTGTGACTCCTGCATAGCGCATGGGTAGTGCGACGTTGGTGAGCGCCGTATGCCGGCCGAGAAGGTTGAAGGTCTGGAATACGAAGCCCACCTTGCGGTTGCGGATTGCCGCCAGCTGATCATCGTGCAGGCCGGAAACATCCTCACCGTCGAGCAGGTAGGATCCGCTGGAAGGATGATCCAGGGCCCCGAGGATGTTCATCAGCGTGGTCTTGCCCGATCCGGAAGGGCCCATGATCGAAAGAACTTCGCTGCGTTTTACTCGAAGCGTGACGCCGCGCAGGGCGTGGACTTCGACTTCTCCCATCTGGAAGGTCTTGGTGATATCGTGTGCTTCGATGACCCATTCGTTCATCATCGGCCGCCAAACATAAAGCCACCTGAGGGGCGGTGAAAATCCGAAAAGTCGTTGATCACGCTCAGCACGATCAAATCTCCCTCTTGAAGATCCCCACCGACGACCTCGCTGTACAAATCGGACGATGCGCCCAGCTCTATGGTCACCATCTCAGGCACCCCGTCCACCATGATATAGACAACGCGCTGCCCATCTTCCACCCGTACTGCGCGGTTTGGAACCAGCAGCACGTCATCAACCTGCTGAACGACAATGCTCACGGCAGCGGTCATGCCAGGCTTGACGGCCTCATCTGCATCGAGCAATTCGATCGTTACCTCGAAGTTGACCACACCCTGGGCCGATATACCCAACAGGCCCACAAGATGAACGGTTCCTTGATATGTCTGATTGGGAATCGCATCGAAGGACAAGGAAGCATCTTGGCCGGGCTGAACGCGGTTGATGTCGATTTCCGAGATGGCGACGTCAATGTAGAGGTGCGAGAGGTCGGTGACCGTGAAGGCCGGCGAACCCGGATTGACCAGGTCTCCAACGATGCCTTCTATCGTAGTGATCGTGCCGCCAAATGGGGCGCTCACCTCGGCCATTGCCAGCGTGGCTTCCGCGGCCGCCACGCGCGCTTCGGCGGCGGCGATGTCATCCGGATGCGGTCCTTGCGCCACGCGATCCCAGGCACGCTGGGCCTCCTCAAGATTGGCCTGTGCGATTGCGACGTTGGCATCCATCAGGGCGTGATCGACCTCACCCGGCTCTTCGCCTTCGTACCATGCCACCAGCCAGTTGGCCAGGTCGACTGCGGCTTGGGCATCGTCCACAGCTTGTCGAGCCGCGGCTTTTCCAGGGTCGCCGTCGGCCAAGGCATCATATTCAGTCTGCGCTTCTTCAAGGCGGTCTTCAGCAGTGCGGAGTTGCAGATCTACCGAATCCTCTTCGTACCAAGTTGGACTAGGATCACTCACGCGGAAATAGCGCCAGTTATAGACCGCAGTATTAAGCGCGTCCTGCGCCTGGATCAACGCCAATTGTGCCTGGGTCTGTTGGACTTCCGATGCCAGCAGGTCATCCAACGCCTTCTGCGCGCTCACCAGATCAGCCTGCGCAAGGATCAGTTGCGCAGATAGAGAGGACTGATCGAGCGTGGCAAGAGCTTCATCCTCGGTGACGGTATCACCCACGCTGACGAGCACTTCACCGACCGTGCCGCTTGCGGCGTAGGTCAGGAGTGCGCTCTGGTTGGCGCGGACGGTACCGGTAGCCCCAACCAGCGCGGTTAGTGAGCCGCGCTCGGCAGCAACCGTCTCCAAATTCTCCAGCGCCTGTGCTGTCCGCCTGACGTTTACCACGCGCAGGCCTACGAGCACGGCGCCAATTACAACCACTGCGACGACGATCCAAATCCAGCGTTTCATGTGTATGCTTCCTTTATTGATGTTTGAGCAACCAGCCTGGGCACACGCGTGCCTAGCCAAAGAGTAGTATACCCGTAGATGCAGCATGAAAAATGAAAGAATTATGCATTCTGGCGAGAGGTGACAACCGTCTTGGGCACGCATGATGTTTGGGACTGCTTCCTTGGCAGGTTTGGTCGGTATGATCAAATGAATGTACTAGTGGAGGGTGAAACATGACGGATGATTCTGGGCCTAAGCGCGAGATTGACCGCAAGGCTCGCATGCAGATTCCGTTCAAAGATATCGCCTTCCGGCCACCGGAAGAGCGCATCCAGGATTTCGAGCCTGCCGCCAAGCTGTTGACTCCCGAAGAGGCTATTGAGGCAGCCAAGCGATGCATCCATTGTGCGGATCCGGCCCCATGCACGGACCTCTGCCCGGGAGGGAACGACATCTCTGCAGCGCTTTGGCTGATCGAAGAGGGCGATTTCCTCGGGGCGGCTGAGATATATCGCAAGACCAGTTCGATGCCCGAGATTTGCGGCCTAGTATGCCCGCACGAGGATCTCTGTGAGGGCAAATGCGTCCTTGCCAAGCGCGGCGATCCGGTGATAACCGGTGCCCTGGAGGCATTTGTAGCCGACTACCAGCGCAAGCATGGCGAGATCAAGGTCGCCGTCGGACCGGACACTGGCAAGAAAGTCGCCATCATTGGCGCCGGCCCGGCGGGTTTGACCTGCGCAGAAATGCTGCGGGGATACGGTCACGCAGTGACCATCTTTGAGAAATATCCCGCCCCCGGAGGTCTGCTGCTTTACGGCATCCCCAACTTCAAGCTGCCCAATGAGATTACGATGGCGCGCGCCGATG